>CAJKZL010000142.1 GCA_905204385.1 uncultured Odoribacter sp.
TTTGTAAGTTGCCTCTGCAACGGCTATATATGGAGTGAAGGCGGCAATCGGAGTTATTGTGATCTCCACGAAAAAGGGGGCGAGCGGTAAACCTACTGTTTCTTATCATGGCGATGTAGTGGTGAATCAGCGGCCTTCTTAACGGAATTTCGATCTGATGAATTCCAATGAGCGCATGCAACTGTCTAAGGAGATATTTGAGGACGGATTGAAATATTATTCTTCGGTGAACTTGGATCCGGCTGATTCTTATGAAGGATTATTGAATGAATTGATAAACCGTAGAATTACCCGCACCGAATTTGCTGATAAAGCATTGGAAATGGCCGGCCGGAATACGGATTGGTTCGATGTTCTGTTCCGCAATTCAGTGACACATAGTCATAGTCTGGGCGTAAGCGGGGGAACCGAAAAAGTCCGTTATTATTTTTCGGCAGGTTATAATGATAATGAGGGTGCGGCCAAAGGCTCTTCCAGTGAACGCTTTACATCTTTAGCCAAGGTGAATGTACAGATGAACAAGTGGATTAGTTTTATGACGAAATTTGAATACAGTACCACCAAAAACAAAGGATATTCTTCTGTAAATCCGTTTTCTTATGCTTATAAAACTTCCCGTACGGTAACACCTTATAATGAAGACGGTAGTTATCATACTTATGTGATGGGTGGAAAATATCATTACAATGTGTTAAAGGAATTGGAAAATACCGGAAAAGACAGTAAAGTGAACGATTTTAATGGTTTGCTGGATTTAAAAGTTAATTTAATCAAAGGTTTGAATTATCAGGGGACTTTTTCGTTTCATAATTCCAATACAAACCAGCGGGAATGGCAAACGGAACAATCTTATGCGATAGCCTTGATCAGAGGATATGAGTACAAGCAATATGACGAGACGATCGATGATTACTGGAAGTCCGCCCTGCCTTACGGAGGCATTCTCAAGCAAGGGGATATTGCCAAAAATGGTTATACTGTTCGGAATGCTTTGAATTATCTGAAGGTGATCGACGGAGTTCATGATGTCAATCTTTTTGTAGGTTCGGAGATTCGCGGAAATAAATACAGGGGTGTCAGCATAACCGGTTACGGATGGACACCTGAATTCGGTGAACGTTTTATGCCGGTCAATACGACAAAATTTATCGAGAATTATGCGCAAGCGGGAAGATTGAATCCCATGAATACCAATTCCATTTCGCGGGTAGCCTCTTTTTTTGGTACGGCCAGTTATTCTTATGATAACCGTTATGTTTTTAATTTCAACATTCGTTCGGACGGTGCCAATAAGTTCGGGAGCAATCCGAAATACCGTTGGTTGCCTACCTGGTCGTTGGCTGGAAAATGGAATATCACGAACGAAAACTTCCTTTCTTCCTTTGCCGCTGAGGGGAATTATATCGGAGTACGGGGTTCATACGGAGTACAGGGAAATATACATGACGATGCTACGCCTAATCTGATTATCCAGATCGGTAACCGGAATCAGGTGAGCAATTTGGATAAGTCGTCTATTTACCGTTTGCCGAATCCTGATTTACGTTGGGAGAAAACAACTTCCTGGAATGCTGCGTTGGATTTTACTTTGTTCAAAGGACGATTGAAAGGAGGGGTAGATGTGTACAAGAAGCACACGGAGGATTTGATTATGGACAAAACGGTGGCGACGTCGAACGGAAGACGTAGATTGTATATAAATGCCGGGAAAATGGATAATACAGGAGTAGAAGGATTTCTGAATATAGGGTTGATTCATAATAAATTATTAGACTGGCGTTTTAATGTCAATTTTGGACGTAATGTAAATGAAGTGACCCTGGCAAATGACGATTACTATAACGATTTGGAAGAGATTCAGATGATGCTGGATGGAAATCTGGCAGTGGAGGGAGAGAAAGTGGGTTCGATGTTTTCTTATCATTTTGGAGGGCTTTCGGATAAGAACGGATATCCTTTGTTTTACGGGAAAGACGGGAAGCTGTATCATGGCGGTGATCCGACGAGAATGGAATTGGTCAGAAGCGGTTCTATCTTTCCGGATCTTGCCGGTGGGTTTGATACGCAGTTTACTTTCAAACGCCGGTTGTCCCTGGGATTAGGCTTTACCTATAGTATCGGAGGGGTGAAACGCCTCCCTGCCGTATACGATGATAAAAACAGAGTGGTCGATCCGATGGCGAATGTTTCTACAAATCTGAAAAACCGATGGCGAAAAACGGGAGATGCCAGCCGTACCGATATTCCGGCCTTGTATAGCGATGAAATAGCCGGCGATTTTTATCGCCAGGGATTGATGAATGTGCCTCAGGGTATGAATTTATTGACTACGAAAGAATGTACGTATTTTTATGATCTATCGGACGAACGGGTAGCTAAGGCAGATTATTTACGTTTGAGGCTCATTAGTCTGAGCTACATGGTGCCGGAAAAATGCTTGAATAAAGTAGGTATTTCTTCTATGGCATTACGTTTTCAAGCCACTAATCTGCATGTATGGGCGAATAAGAAATGGCAAGGTCTGGATCCGGAAACTCCGGAAGCAAATATTCCGTTGCTGCCCTCCTATAGTTTTAGCATTGATGTTTCATTTTAATTTAGGTAATGTATGAAAAATATTGGACGCTATATAGTTTTGTCGATGCTGAGGTTAGCTCAGGTTGCATGCAGCGATTTCCTGAAAGAATATTCCCAGGATCTCGTCGTGGCCAAATCCGTGACCGATTACGACGAACTGATGCTGGGGAGCGTATATATGCCCAGCTATCCATACAGTACGAGAAGATTGCCGAGCGGTACTGCTTCCTGTGCCTTTCTGAACGTGCTGGACGACGATATCGATATGGTAAAGGGAGAAAGTGTGCTGGGCGACGTGGATGTGTGGATGTATAGCGTAAAGGCTTGTTTCGGCTATTACGCCTGGCAACTGGAAGTAGGGAGAAGCCTGGACGGGGCGAGCGAAGTCGACGACAATGCCACTTGGAACGATTTGTATACCCGGATCAATCTGCTGAACGTGATCCTGGACGAGATCGGGGACATCTCTGTCAAGACCGACCAGGAAAAGTCGGATAGAATCAGAATACAAGGCGAATGTCATTTTTTAAGGGCACAGTTTTATCTGGTGCTGGTCAATTTATACGGTGATGCTTATGCTCCTTCCACGGCTGCCGAAACTTTGGGCGTGCCCCTGAAACTGACGGGCTATGTGGAGCATGAGCAGGGAAAGCCCACCCAGTTCGACCGCGCTCCGCTTACAGAGGTATACGCCCAGATCGTGGCGGACCTGAAAGCTTCCGTGCAGTGTTTGTCCGAAAGCCCGCAAACACATTCTTATTACCGGGTGTCGGAACAAGCAGCCCGTTTGCTGCTAAGCCGCGTTTACCTGTATATGCAGGATTGGAAAAATGCGAGGGAAGCTGCCCGGGAGTTGTTGGCCTTGAAACCGATGTTGAGCGATATGTCGACGATGAACGACTCTACGTCCGTCTTTTTGTCCGAAGACAGTGAAGAAATCTTGTTTTCGCAGGGTTCGCTGACCACTCAGAGCATATTGACGGGCCATGCCGGGGATTATTGCGTGTCCGGGGATCTTTACGATTGTTATGACCATGAGACGGATAAGCGTTCGATGGTATTTTTCGGTTATACGGGCAGTGGCGACAGCGTTTCCCTGAAAGGTAAGTTCAAGCGGGGAGACCACCAGTCCCGGGTGTCCGACATCTTGATGCTGAGGTCTGCCGAAGCTTATCTGAATATGGCGGAAGCTTGTGCCATGCTCGGCGATCCCGAAGCCAACCAATGGCTGAACGGCCTCAGAAGAAAACGGATCACCGGTTACCTTGACCGAACCTATGCCGGAGAGGAATTGATCGGTCAGGTTCGCCTGGAGCGGCGCAGGGAGCTTTGTTTCGAGGGACATCGCTGGTTCGACCTGAGACGTTATGCGGCTTGCGAAACCCATCCGTATAAAAGAGAGATCACCCATGTCTTCCATGCCTATAGCGATAACCGGTTCATCTATGAGTCGGGGCAGGGATATGTGCTGAAAATGGACGATCCGGCCTATACCTTCGCCATACCGAAAAAAGTCATCGAATTCGATTTGGTGGGCATGCCGAATAATAAGCGGGAAAAAAGGTCGCCTGAATGGATTACCGTATGGGGCGACGAAGATTGATGCAGACGAATGTTTAAAGATAAATTGTATGAAAAAGTTGATATATCCCTTGTGTATTTTCCTGATGCTGGCTTGCAGCAAAGAGGAACTCGACCATCCGGTGCTTTACGAAAACCTGTATACGCTGCAGGATGATCCTTCCGACCCGGTGAAACACCGGATTTATGAGATTTATGAGAAGTACGGCGCTCCGGTGTACTTTAACGACACGATAGGTAAGTTTTATGTGAAAGACGATATTTACGGTCAACCTTACTACCGGTATGAAAAGATCGATCTGAACTGGCATTTTTATTCCGACGATTCGAAGGTTGCATCTTATGATATTTATTATCAGACCGATGTTGAACGTCAGATGATTTCGCTGGATTTTATAGAAAATTTATTGGCCGGTTTATCCAAGCCTATTCAGCCTTATGCTTTTTTCGTGGCCGACAGCATCGGTTATGTGAAAAAGGGCACCGGCGCAGGATTCGTGCGTGCCCTGGTGCAGTTCCGCACGGTGACGTTGGCAGGGTTGCATAAGGAGACCGAGACGGACAAGGAGGAGTTGAGCGATGAAATTACACGTTCGCTGATCAGCATGAAAATTTCCAGGTTTACAGACCGGTTGTTTCAGTTTTATTCGGTTTCTAAGGCGGCCTGGTTTCAGAAGCAATGGTCGGAGCTGGGTGCGGTTTGGACAGGAACCTGGGGACCGAGCATTTTTGAAGAATGGGCGAAAGAGTATTTAATGAAGGGAACGACCTGGGATGCCCCCTGGACGGAAGAGCAGGTGGAAGCCAAACGGGATGAAATCCGTAGCGCCATAGGCCCGTTCGGTTTTGTCGGGGGAGGCTCCATGGGAGGCGATATGTATTCTCCCGAAAATAATGCCCGGGATCTGAGCCTGTATATGAACGAGATTTTGTCGTGCGACCGGACGGAGTTTACCCGGCGGTGGGGAAACTATCCGTTGGTGATGAGAAAATATGAAATCCTTTATAATTTATTAAAAGAAGAATTGGATTATGAACTGTAGAATTATAGCCGGGATGAGAACGGCAGGTATTGTTTTAGGGTTGACACTGAGTGGCTGGGCTTGCAGCGACGAGGATGATCCGGGCGTGGAAGTGTCCGGAGTGTCGGTGGCGGAGTCGTTTACGGACGGGCGCGACGGGCATGTCTATACATGTATACAGGTGGGCGACCAGGTGTGGATGGCCGAGAATCTGCGTTACCGTTTGCCGCTGGGGGCATTGTCGGGATGTTATACTTATGGAGAAGACTATATGACGACGTCGGATGTGCAGATCGACCGGGAAAAATATCTTGCCCTGGTCAATGAAGCCATCGCCGACGGACGGATCGCCGATCCTCCCGGCGTGATGTTCGGGCCCGTTGTTTTGATTCCGATGTACATCGAAATGCAGATGCCCATTGAGACGATTATCATGTCTATGAGCGCTTATCCGGAAATTGCGGCTCTTTTGCAGGAGTTTAACGATCGGTTGTACACCGAGGCCGTGATGGAGGAGGCTACCGCCCATTATGAGGCGGCGGCGGCAGGCAATGACCGGCATGCTGAAAAATACGGTTATCTCTACAGTTATGAAGGGGCGATGGAGGCCGTTCCCGAAGGATGGCGCTTACCGACCGACGAGGACTGGAAGAAGCTGGAAGCCCGGTTGGGCATGAAGGAAGAGGAATTGGATGCCTGGAACCGGTGGAGGGGACAAGGAACCGGGACGTTGTTGAAGAAAGGGAAGGACGGAATAGGCTTCGACGTCCTCTTTGCCGGATGCAATGCTTATACCGCTCCTGCCAACATGTATTATACCCGTGAGGATGTGGGAGCTTATTTCTGGAGTTCGACGCTGATGCCCGAGACGGACAGTACGCAGATAGGGATCTTCCGGAGCCTGACCGTGTACGATGAAGGGATTATGAGGGCCACTACGAAGCTGAAAGGATACAGGCCGGTGTTGTACAGTGTCCGTTGCATCCGCAAGGAAGAGGACGGCGGACAGGGGCAAAACTGAAGCCGGAAGAGCTTTTACGTTATTTAGCATTAATTTATGATATGGATTTTTATGAAAAAATTGATTTTACTGTTGAGTTGTTTGTTGTTGCTGTGGAATGCCGGTGATTGCCAGAGCATGTACGGGGATGCCGCGAAAGCGGATGTAAAGATGAAGTATGTTTACTCGTTCGGGGAGGCTTTGGAAAAAGCGAAGCAGGAGAAGAAGCTGATTTTCTTCAATTGTTTTGCCGACTGGGCTGTTCCTTGCCACGGGATGAACAAGTTGGTGTTCAGCGATCAGGAGTTTGCGGATTGGATGGACAAGCATTTTGTAAACTTCTTTATAGATGTGACCACGCCGGAGGGGCGGCCGCTGGCGGAGAAGTACAACGCCAGGGCGATGGCCCAGTATTTAGTACTCGATGCTGAAGGGAACATTGTACACCGGATTGTCGGAGGATGCGGATTGCCTGAGTTTCAGGAACGCGTGGCCTGTGCTTTGAGTCCGAAGACTTCGCAGGCCGGAATGACGAAAAGTTATGATGCCGGGGAACGGGGAGTGAAGTTTTTGGGACGTTATGCCAAGGTGTTAGCCTATAGCCTGGAGGAGGAACGGTATGAAAAAGTGGTGGATGAGTATTTTGCGGCCCTGAAGCCTTCGAAGTGGGCCGAAAAGGACAATTGGGCACTGTTTTGCAGCAAAGCGCGTGATCCGGAAAGTGAGAAGTTCCGCTATCTGCTGGAACATAAAGCGGAATTTGCCGCGTCGGTCGGCGATAGCCTGGTGTGCAGATGGATTGCAGGGGTCTATTTTATGCCGGTCTTCCGGATGGCGATCGGCGATGTCCCTTATGAAGGAGGGAAATTGCTGGACATTTATATGAAGCTGAAAAAAGCGGAAATTCCTGCCGAGAGTCCTGTTTTTACCGTATATGAGATCGCTAAATACCGGGGAGAGAAGAATTTCGACCGGATGATGGAGGTATTCGGGCAAAAAGTGCCGGGCATGGACGATAGGACGGCGGTTGCTTTGGACCTGTCGCTGAAAGATTGGAAAGAGCTGTCGGTGGAAGAGAAAAAGAGGGTGGTGGAGTATCTGGACAAGCGCTCGAAGGATATGTCGGGCAGCTTGCTGAAAACCTACCGGGAGGCCATAAAGGAGATGGTTAACCCGGAGGGTATTCCGTTCGAGGATCTTGGATTGGACGAAGCCCTTCAAAAAGCTGCCC
>CAJKZL010000143.1 GCA_905204385.1 uncultured Odoribacter sp.
CCATATCCGAGGCAACCCCTATCGTAGTCCCTTTGATCATAATAGTACCTCCCGGCAAAGGATTTCCGGCAGCATCCATTAAGATTCCGTTTACCATTTTACCCTGCAACTGCGGCAGTATAGGGACTGCCGAAGCCTGTTTAATCAGCACATAATCCCTCACAATCTCATAGCTTAATCCGGTTTGCCGGCAGATTTCATCCAATACCTGCCGCAAAGAGGCATCCTTAAAATTAAGCTTCACCTGCAAATCACCCACTTTTTCATCTTCATACATAAAATACACGCCCGCCTCCTGTTTCAATTGGTCGAAAGCCTCCCTTACGCAAACCTTTGCGGTCCGGATATTAACAACTTGACTCATGACCACTTTTGCCGACAATGGCATTGATAATGCCAAAATACAGAGCATAAGATTCATCCACCGAAGAATCTTAGCAGAATTTCCGAGGGGAATTCTCCATTTTCCCTTTTTTGTCATAATTTTTGTGTCAGTTTTTGATTTAACATATTTCCCCTAAGGGATCTTCAAATTCATCTAAACCGGAATCCGGCCATCATTAAAAATTTCAAATCTATATCTCATCGTTTTTATATTTAGTTTTTGGTCATCGTACTCCATGGATTACTAAAAAAACGTTCGATAATTTTTGCGGATTTCCGCAAAAATTATCGAACGTAAGGAACGATGAGGACCTTCGGTCCTAAGTAACGATGAACGAAAATTGAAAATAACGATAAATGATGAACGATAAACGATAATTGTCTCTCCGGGTGCTTTTTAACAGACCACCGGAACTATCGGTTCCGGTTATAAGGCGCCCCGCCAGGGGTCCACTATCGTTCATCGTTCATTAAGTGACCGAAGGTCACTCATCGTTACTTCAATTTTGAAATTTATTCCAAAATTAAACGAACGTTTATTTTGTCCCCACCACTACTTTTCTTCCATCTACAACAAACCGAAGCCCTGAAATCTTTTCAAGATTCTCCAAAGTAAAATTTAAGCTGTCTTTACGCTGAATGGCCCCGGTAAAACGCTTATTTTTTATTCCTGCAGAGATAAAACTAATTTCTGCATCGTACCATCTCGCAAGGCAAAGCGCAATTTCCGACAAAGGGGTATTCTGAAATTCATACACCCCTAAACGCCAGGAAATATACATTTGCGGGTCCACTTTCCTCACCTGCAATTTCTCTCCTTCCCATCCCATCAAAGCTTGTTCACCGGGAATCAGGATTTTCTCTCCCTCAGCCGTTTTTACTCTCACGCTTCCCTCTGCCAAAGTTGTGTATACAGGATGTTCTTCCCCATAAGCCGAAATATTAAAATGAGTTCCCAGCACCTCTATGCGATTGGCGCCTACTTTCACAGCAAAAGGGCGATTCAGTTCTTTTACTACCTCAAAGTATGCCTCTCCCACCAGTTCCACTTCACGTATCTCTTTCGGGAAACAAACCGGATAGCGTAAATAGGAATCCGAATTTAACCACACCTTTGTTCCATCCGCCAATACTAAAGAATAATATGTCCCCTTCGGGATAGTGAGTTTATTATATTCTATCTTGTCCTGACCGTCTGACGAATTTTGATAAGACAAGGGTGACAACGAATCCTTGATAATCATACATCCTTTTTCATCGATCACCTCCCGGCCCTTCCCCAACACCACCTGTCGTCCATCCGATAAAGTCAGAATGACCTGCGGTCTTTCTCCTTCGTACCTATCGTCAGTCCATTGTTGTCCTAAATTAGAGTAGAAAAACAAGTAACCGGAAAGACCGGTACCGACCAATAAAAATATCAAAGCCGCATAGGATAGCCAACGTCTTAATTTGTATACTCTCAGCTTCGATCTTTTTTCACAGATTATACGCCAAGCTTCCTCCTGCTTCCTTGAACGGAGAAACTCCAATTTTCTATAATTCTTATATAAAGTCAGACATTTAACCAGCAACTCCCGATTCTCAGGGGAGGTCTTCAATAGAATTTCTAACTCAACCGATTCTTCGGGGGTCAACTCGTGATGAATGTATTTGATTAAATATGTCTCTAGCTTCCCTTCCTGATCCGTCATAATATTCCTTGATATATCCATTACACCTATACATCGTTAATTATCCTTGCAATCGGTTCATCCACCGTTTCAAGAAGACGATACCCTTTTATAAAAAGAGTAAAAAAGATAAAAAAGGGTGACAAGATTTTGTGGGTTTTTTAATCCTTTTTCTTCAAAAGAAGTAAAATAATCATTTGCAGAGATCCTCTCAATCGTTTCAAAGCCCTGGACAATTGAGTTTTAACAGAATTAACCGAGATATTCAGTTCTTCTGCCACTTCTTTGTATTTCCTTCCATGTAAAACGATTTCCATGAAAATATAGGAACATTGCCGGGGTAATTGTTTTAAACTCTCCTCCAGCACTGTTTGCTTGGCCGCAAGCTCTTCTTCATCGAGCATTTCGTCCGGCAAGCTGCAAGCTTCTTCTTCGACCTCCTCCAACAGGATCGTTTTTTTCTCTTTGACGAGGGCCAGAGAAGCATTGCGGATACAATAGAAAAGATAATGTCTTAAATTTTCTCTGACCTGTCTATAGATCTTCTTTTCCCAAAAGGTTACAAAAAAATCCTGGACAACATCTTCAGCGATATCAAAGGAATCGGTAATCTGCAAGGAATACAGGCATAGCGGCATATAATACCGGTCGAACAACTCCTTAAAAGCTGTCTCCTTGCCCGACATCAAGCCTGTCAATATTTCCTCATCCGTCCGAAACATCCTTACTATATCCAAGTATTATAAAACCATGATTTTATTGGACAAATGTACTTTTTTTAACGAAATCTTGTAAATTCCTTCTTAAGATAAAGAGAAATATTTCGTTTCAACAAAAATCGGCATATTCTGTATGCTGTTCCTTTTTAATTGCGATACATTCCATTTCCACCAACCACCCGGATCGGCAAACAGGTGCCAAAACCATCACACCGGGTATGCGGGGAAGATTCCGGACAAAAAAATCTTTTACCCTCCGATAGTCGCCGGAGTCTCGCATATAAACGATCATCTGGGCCATATCGGCGGAATCATATCCTCCTTCCTTCAGCAGCGCTTGTACATTGCCCCACATCCGCTCTAGCTGAACGGCAATATCTCCCGAACCGACTATCGCTCCCCGGCAATCGATACTGGCAGTGCCGGAGATATAAGCCTGTTTCCGGTCACCATACAAAATACTCACTCCCCTTTCGAAAGTCACCCCATACTCCCAGGTAGGATTTAAATGATCCAGGGCTTTCAAATAACATATCTGTTGCGGACAAAGTCCCGACACGGCATATGCATCCATCGCCACGCAACTGCCGGCGCCTGAAGTTCGCCCCTCGATGCCCGTACTGGCAATAAAATGTGTTTGCTCCGTCAGTCCTTGCCCCCGGAAAAATTCCTTGCGGGCTTCCACCACCCCTTTATAGTTTACGTCGATATCGCGGACGAACAACCAGGTCCTCAAACAATGATCCCGGATCGTCATATTTCTCACTGCTAAATCGTCCCGATAGGCTTCAAAAAGGCTGCGTGTTTGGGTTGCGGAACCCTCTGCCGGTTTTGCCGGCTGCGAAAACCAGTGCTGCTCATAGGGACCTTCCGCATGTCCTCGCCGATAATATAACCAAAGAGCGACTTTGGTCCGGTTGAGAGGAGGCTGTTCCACCACCGATACTATTCCCGTCTCTTTTCCTCTCGACCACTCTTGCAAGATCAGGTCCTGATTGGCCGCATCACTGAGAAAATAACGCCTGAAAACGCATATTGTCTCCCCGATACAACGCTTTAGCCGCCAGAGTTCCACCGCTTCGTGTATAGCCTGCAACTGACTCGCAAAATTCTCTGTCGTCTCATCGAGCGTGGCCATCACATGCCATTCCGATACTCCTTTTTCGCTGTGAAAACAACTACCGGACACGGTGGCGTCTATTGCCCCTGCCAACCCCTGAAATCTATCTTCCCTATAATCCATGTAAGAAATTTAAGTATTAAACCGGCGCACGTGATTTTTCTACTCCGACAAATTTAATTTTTTTTCTCAACAATTTGCGAAAACAATTTCCTCAAATAAAAAGAAACATTTTTTTTAAAATTTCAATAATTATAATTATTTATTTTTTATATTTGTTATTCATAATCGTTATCTGTGGTATAGAATTAAAAAAATCTTCATTCTCTCCAGGTAAATTTTCATTACATTTTCCTGGGAAATGATTCATAATTATATGTTTCGCTTATGATTCAAACCGATAACATTGGAGTTTCTATAAAAGCCGACTTATATTTGAAAAGGTTTATCCTGCCGAAATTTGACCCCAATCGTATTTTTTGGTGGTTTTCCATTTCAGGCGGCAAGGATAGCTACACCATGTCAAGAGTTATATGGGAATGGTATAAAAAACATGACTATAAATTTTCAGGCAAAGGTTTTTTTATCAATCAATGGAAAGTATCTAATTACAGATATCTGAAAAAGAAATTTTTCTGGATGGATATAGAAGAAATAAACGCCATTGAAATCACCGAAAAGACCATAAATTATAAATCCGGACAACAAGCACCATGCAGAGAATGTGCCGACATCAGAAGAAATATCAATGACCGCTACATAAGGGATAATTTTGTTCCGGATAAATACAATTTCATAGCCAGAGGATTACATTTTAGCGACACTTGCATCAGTCTATTATGGCGTAGCGTATTCAGTCCCACACCTTTCGAGGATTACTCTTTCCAACAAAAAGGGTTTCCTATCGTCGAGCTATCCGAATACACCTATTTGGTAAAACCTTTATTGTTTGTCCGGGAATACGAATCAGCGCAGTATGCCGCATCTTGCGGTTTTATTCCCTGTTGCTGCGGTTGCCCAGGATGCAAATATCCTTCCCGAAGAGACATTGTCGAAGAAACCGTATTGAAATTCTACGATGCCGATCCGTTATGGGAATTTCAAATTCCAGGAATAAAAAAATACCTGAATCAGTGGGACGAGGAGTTATGGGATATTCTCCAAGCTCAAAGTTTACAAGGGAGTGTCGTCAAAAACAATAGAATCCCGGATGATTTTTACGACTTTGCCCTCCAAAGTTTTGAAGGTCGATTGAATAATACCACCTTGTTTTCGGAGGAACTGGATGAAAACCTTTTTATGGAAACAATCGGTACACAGAAGTTGCTCAAAAAGATTCGACAAACCCAAAATATAATTAGCAAACCTGCACCCAAAAATATAAAAAATATCGGACTCATCACCCCGCATGAAAAAAGAATGATTGCAACGCTGGGCCCTTTCTGGGGAGCAATCGGTTGTAAACCCCAATTTCAAGCTAAAATATGGGATCTGCAAAAAAAAATATTCGATTTTGAAGTGGATATCAGTTGGAGTCAATCCAATAAAATGTTGAATAATTACTATAAAAATATAGGATATGTTAACGAAAATTCAAAAACAGATTGTTTTCTATGTCTTCATCATCATTGTAGGCATATCGGTAATTCTGGAAACAGTTCTGATTTTTAAAATCGGAGGTGATGTAAACTATTTGAAAAATATTTTCTGGCCTTTGGTAGGATCTACAGGATGTATATTATTCAGTATAACGATATTCTTTAAGTTATTCAAGGATAATTTTCAGACTGTATCCTTACCTTATATATTGAAAGAGCTCAATATAGAACGCATCCGGTCTATCCATACGGACAACTGTATAAAATGCACCGGTAGTTTACTAAACAGTTCCTTGCGTTTCTCCGAACATATACTCAAAAAAGAATTCGGGGAAGAAGTGGATTTCGAAATATCCGTATTTTATAATCAGCAGGAACCGGACATCGTCTATTACTATGATTCCCGGGGACAATCTTTCCCTTCTTCTACAAACAACCGGAAAACGAATCCTAATTACTATATTGAAAAAGGGTATGCTGTAGTTGAATTTATGAGAAATCCCTGCGCTGAAGTGGTAGTCTTCGACGACATTTGTAAATACAGTTATTCTTTTACCAACAATCAAAAAAGCAGAATCAAAAGCCAGGCCATGTTTTACATGAGCCACGAAGGCCCTTATGTATTGGTAATAGCCAGCAATCACAAAAAAACATTCGATCCCAAAAACAAAAGAAGCCTGCAACTAGTGGAAGCTTTAGGCAATTACATCAAAGCCGACGTTTTACTTAGGCAAACCATGGAAAACTGCAGCAAATCCTGATTGCTCCAGACAAGCCGACCGATAAAAACATCTTCGGTCCAATACCGCCCCAAATGCCGGTATTGGACCAAAGGTCCTTATCGTTACTTACATACCTTTATATTTGGATACAACAAAGACTTCCTATTCCAGCAATCCCCGCTTTCGATTTCCGGAAACAGTTTCCAAGTCGATTTAAAAAACCTCGTTAAAAGCCACAATCTCCAAACAAAACTTTTTCTTATCCGTTATACATATTATTTAAATAAAATCCTTTAAACATTGAAATTATGGCCAGAGAAAGCGTAAAAATCCTGCAAGGAAAACTAGATGTGGAAAGTCTGATTGCCCAATTGAATGCAGCCTTGTCAGAAGAATGGTTAGCCTACTACCAATATTGGATAGGTGCTTTAGTCGTAGAGGGAGCTATGCGTCCCAACGTTCAGAGCGAATTCGAAGAACATGCACAGGAAGACCGCTATCATGCACAAATGATTGCCGACCGTATCATCGAACTGGAAGGAGTTCCGGTATTGGATCCTCAGAAATGGTTCGAATTGGCCAGATGCAAATACGATAGCCCTCAAGATTTTGATTCGGTCAGTCTGTTAAAGGACAATGTCGCTTCGGAACGCTGTGCCATCCTGCGTTATCAGGAAATCGCCGAATTTACGGACGGTAAAGACTTTACCACCTGCGATATCGTCAAAAAAATTCTGGCCGAGGAAGAAGAACATGAACAGGATCTTCAGGACTATCTCACCGACATTGCCAGAATGAAGAAATCTTTCACCGACAAATAATACGATGACCTGACATCCGGTATTTTCCAAGAAGCAAGAAAGCCGTCGGAAACGACGGCTTCTCTATTATCCTAAATAGGTTTTAAGCAATTTACTTCGGGAAGAATGGCGCAACCGCCGGATGGCTTTTTCCTTGATCTGACGAACGCGCTCGCGCGTGAGCCCGAATTTTTCGCCGATCTCTTCCAAGGTCATCTCCTGACAATTGATCCCGAAGAAGAGGCGAATAATATCCCGTTCCCTTTCAGTCAAGGTAGACAAAGCACGCTCGACCTCCGTAGACAAAGATTCGTTGATCAAAGTCTTATCCGCTACTGGCGAATCATCGTTGATCAATACAT
>CAJKZL010000144.1 GCA_905204385.1 uncultured Odoribacter sp.
CGGCGGTACCTGTATGACTGTCGCTGCCGACAATCAGCAAGCCGCTTTTCAGATATGCCGTCACCACCTGATGACAAATACCCCGGTCACAATCGAAAAAATGTTCTACCTGCTGATCCTGCATAAAGTGATGTATAGAATTATAATCCCGGACCAGTTCTTCGGTAGTACCTGTCATCTTACGATCCAGGACAACCACCAACCTTTCAGGATATAATACTTTCTTTCCTCCGTTTTGCTCGAATATTTTTTTTATTCTGGCAGAATTATCATGACTCAGAACCAAATCGGGTTCTCTGACAACAATGCTTCCCGCAGGCGCATTCAATAACTTTTCAACAAATGTCTTACCGGTTTTCATATTCTATAGCTTAAACAGATGTCCTAATATACCAACTTTTGTCGATATTCGAATAAAACGGCACTTTTTTTTTAACAAATAAGAATAAAACGCATCCTCTGTCGATAAACCCATAAAAAAACTTCCGGTCGACGCTTTTAACAGGTTATCATTTTTTTCCCTCTAAAAACATCCGACCGGAAGTCCGCTATATGCTAAACGATATACGTTAAGCCTGAATCGTTAAATCTCTATTCCACATCCAATTCGATCACATAGGTTTTCCCTGGTTCAAAATCTGCATTATATACCAACAGGAAATTTTCATCCACAGCCACTTTCCAATTTTGTCCTGCAGCTAAACGAGGATTATTCAAGCGTTCCGGGAAGAAATAGCTGAACGGTAAATCCAAAACGTGTTCCTCTTTAAAATGCCCCCCTTTCATCCGTTCAAGGCTGAAATTGTCTTTTGTAGTAACGGTTACGATGCATTTCTTTCCCTTCACTTCGGAAGTTACCGTAAAATCGTTCTCCTGAGGAATTTCCTGCAGACGCACATTCCATTTCGGATCTCCATAATAGGCCAGAACATCTCTGTCGTGTAGAAATCCCACCTGATCGGTCGAGGGATTCAAGCCGGTAGAGTCTTTAATCAACTGGGGAGCCACCATAAACTCATTCCGTTCATCATAGGGATAGGCTAAGGTTGTCAGTTTAGGATTCCTTTCGTTCAGTTGGTACATCATATCTTGCTGATTGAGATAAAAAGCTTCGGCGGTCGTATAACGCCCCGGGGTCGTAAGCCAGTATTTCAATCCTCCCCAACCATTCCTACCATGCCAGGTGGTTACCACATATCCTACCATAGTTGCCGCATTGGCACTGTTCATCCAGGCAACGGCCATGCTTTCTTTCGTGCCGTTAACATTGGCGATCATGCAATTTCCGATGGGCAAATACACTTTCCGTTTACCGCTTTCCTTAAGATTTTGCGGATTATCCGGAAAATCCATATACAAAATTCCATTTTTAGCTTTGACGTTACCCAACGAGAAGGGCATTTCCAGGTTCCGCTCGGTAGCATGCGCTGCAGTGACTACCAAATCCGGATCATACTGCTCATAAATATTATAAAATGTCTGCATGGCATCTTCGGACCTTACTCTTTCGACCATTCCTTTTTTAATATTACCGTCAGCAGTACGAACATATCCTTCTACCGGCACTAAGGGAAGCATAAAAGTCACGATCGTATCCTGAGCCGATTTCTTTTCTCCCCATAATCCCTGAGTATGGTCGTCCAACCAGGCATAACGATCGAACCATTTCCCACTGTTCAATTCCATAATCGTAGCAACAGCATCCTTTACCACTAATGGTTCCGTGCTGTTATCCACCATCTTCATCGCTGCCGCTGCATCATACCCGGTTATAATGCCCCATAAAAAATCAGCATAGATATCGTCGTCCACCTGCCGACTGATCCGGTTGAGATGAATGACATAATCCCGGTTCAAATTTTCGGGCTTCTCCACTACCGCAACATAACGCGGTTTAATTTTCTTCAATTGCGGCATAACTTCGTCGATCCCTTCCTGATAAGAGATCAGAACGGCCTGATGTTTCGATTTTAAAGACTCTGCAACTTTATTCCAGTCTGCATCGTCCATAACGCCTTTTCCGGCTATCACCACATAATCGTTTACCTGAGAAGTGGCCTGACACCCCACTAAGAGCAGAAACACACCCCAAATTAAATTGCTCACCTTCATGCTTTATCGTTTAAATTAAAAATATTTTTAACATCTTCAAATATAGTGAATAATTGAAATCCGAAAACGGTTCCGACAAATAAAAATTCCGGAGCGGATGTTTTTATATCTTTTCCTACATCTACTCCGGAATTTACCCGTCCGATAATTTTTTTAACGGTACATTTTATCTAACTGCTCCTTGATGGATTCGTTGGTGATATAATCGTCAAAATCCATTCGTTTGTCGATAATCCCATTCGGAGTCAGTTCGATCACCCGATTACAAACCGTTTGGATAAACTCATGGTCATGCGAATTCATCAAAACCACTCCCTTGAAGGATACCAAAGTATAGTTAATAGCCAGAATCGATTCCAAAACGAGATTAAAAGCCGTAGATTCGAGCAGCAGAAGATTCACGATATAGAACAACATCCGGGCAATCATACACCGCATTTTTTCCCCTCCGGACAATACTTTTACATTTTTATAAATATCCTCCCCGGAGAAAAGCATTTTCCCTAAAAATCCCCGCAAAAAAGTCTCGCTGGTATCGGTTGAATATTGTCCCAGCCAATCGATTAGCTTCATTTCGGTGTCGAAAAATGCCGAATTGTCCAGGGGCAGGTAAGCTGTCGTAATCGTGACTCCCCAGGTAAAGTCGCCGGTATCGGGCTTTTCATTTCCCGTGATAATTTCCAGTAAAGCTGTCATCGCCCGGGGATCCCTGGACAAGAAAACAATCTTATCTTCCTTCTCCACAGAAAATTCCACCTCCTTGAACAGACATTTCCCTTCAATGCTTTTACTGAGATTACGTACTTCCAGAATTTTATTACCGACCTCCCTTTCCGGAGTGAAAATAATTCCGGGATATTTCCGGGTTGAAGGCATAATCTCCTCGATATTGAGTTTTTCCAACATTTTTTTCCGGCTGGTAGTCTGCTTGGACTTAGCCACATTGGCACTGAAACGAGAAATAAATTCCTGTAATTCCTTCCGTTTTTCTTCGGCTTTCTTGTTCTTGGCCTGTGCCTGGCGAAGGGCCAACTGGCTGGACTCGTACCAAAAACTATAATTACCGGCAAACAAGGTGATTTTGCCGTAATCGATATCTACCGAATGGGTGGACACTGCATCCAGAAAATGCCGGTCGTGAGATACCACCAAGACAGTATTTTCGTAATTCGCCAGATAATTTTCAAGCCACATCACCGTATCCAGATCCAGGTCGTTGGTCGGTTCGTCCAGCAATAAGTTGTCCGGTTTACCGAACAAAGCCTGAGCTAGCAAAACCCGGACTTTCTGCTTACCGCTCAGATCTTTCATCAGCGAATAGTGCAAATCTTCCTTAATGCCCAAGCCACTTAACAGGTTGGCCGCATCGCTTTCTGCATTCCAGCCATCCATGCCTGCAAATTGTTCTTCCAACTCAGCAGCCCGTATACCATCTTCATCGGAAAAATTCTCCTTCATATAAATGGCATTTTTTTCCTGCATCACTTCCCACAATTTCATGTGTCCCTGCAACACTGTATCCAGTACCGTATATTCGTCATAGGCAAAGTGATCTTGTTTCAATACGGATAAGCGTTCCCCCGGTCCGAACATGACATTTCCCCGGGTCGGCTCCAAATCTCCGCTTAAGATCCTTAAAAATGTGGATTTGCCGGCCCCGTTAGCTCCGATCACACCATAACAATTCCCGGGAGTAAACTTCAAATTTACATCCTGAAACAAAGATTTTTTTCCAAACTGAATTTCTAAATCCGATACTGTAATCATTTTATATATTTCTTAATACTGATAATCAACGATTTTACTTCTTCACTAAAACGTCTGCAAAAATACACTTTTATTTCTGAATCTCCAATCTTACCACTTCACATTCCCTAAAATGTTTAAACGCCCCACCACATACCGTTTATGTTGCTTGCTGACAGGAATTTGGTTTTTCCCAATACATAAGGTATTTCCTATAAACGAATCCACAAAATCGATATTTACAATATAAGAACGGTGTACCCGTACAAACAAGCGTGAAGGCAAATGGGCCGACAATTCACGCAAATTAAAAGATAGCATCAATTTTGGCGCGCATTCCAGATTCAGGCAACTATAACTCCCCGATGCTTCTATCCAACGAATATCCTTAAATTCAATTTTCCGGAAATAATCCTTATCTTTTACAAAAACAGAAGTAGCCTTGCTCTGTACTTCGATTTCCAGTAAAGGTTCCGGCAATACAGCATCTAAAGTACTCTCGTCCCATCCCGCTTTGTCATCTGCCAGTTTTTCCTCCGGAATTACCGGTAGTTGTCTGATCTCTTCATATAATCGCTCGGAGATTCTGATCGGAAACAATCTTTCCTCTTTTTTAATAAACACGTACTTTTCCATAACACAAATATTAAATACTTATAATACAGAAATATATGTGTTAATAAAATCCTGAACAAACAAAGTTTATAATTAGACAAATTTGTTTGTGAACAAAGTAATACAGAAATAATCCGTTCAATTTCCAGGATGAAGTTACTCATGCTATTTTATTTTATCCCTGCAAACAGCATGAACAGTTTCAAAAAATAGATGCTGTTCATTCGATTAATTTACAAAAATTTGTGCTAAAAAAAAGAACCCGATGAATAAAACATTAACCATTAACATCTCAACGGAAAAAGACCGGGTGATTCTCAATCTTTCCGGTCGCCTCGATACTCTAGGTGCGCGTGAACTCGACACAACTATTCAACATTTATGCGGTTATCCTGATTTAAACCTGATTTTAAACATGAAGGACATTATTTTCCTAAGAAGTGCCGGAATTCGTTTATTGATCAAATATATAAAGCAATGTGAACAGTCCGGAAAGCAGTTCAAGCTGACCGACGTTTCTCCTCAGGCAGCCGATGTTTTGAAAATGGTCGGTTTAGAACAACTGCTTCCGGATAAAATACAAAATACAGCCCAAGACGGCCTGATCGAATCGGTTAACGCCCATATTCATTTCCAATTGCACCAACTGCATGAGGAACCCGCAAATTTGATTTCTCATTCGCCGAACTCAAAAATACATCCTTTTCCTTTACAAGCTTATGATCTGCTTATCGGAAGAGATCGAGCGGGGTATGAATTTTTTAGTTGGAACAATCGTATCGTTTCTGAAAACCAGGAGGTGTTCATGCCTGCTTATTGTATCGGTACCCACGGCTCTCCTTCTCACTTGATCTCTTTTGCTCCGGACGCCACAGAGGACATGCCCCTTACAACTCTGCTCAAAAACCTATTTCGTCTCAGCAATTCCCGGATAGCCGGACTACTTCTCAGGATCGACAGTGCAAGATTAGTGGGCTTATACAAGGACAACGAACAATCGATGCTGACCACCTCTCCGGTATATACTCCGCACTCTCTTTGGATCGCAGGGATTATCCAATCCACTATTTTTCCGGAGACTTCACAATTTACGAGTCTATAGTCTCCGGACGGAAGCCTATCCGGCCATCTGCATGCAGCACTTTATGCCGAAGGAGAAGAACTCCCCCCACTAAAGGACACTCACGAGCAGTTGGAACAATTTCCGTCAACCCAAGCCACACCTACTGTCCTGCACTTACTTTACGACGACCGCCCGACTGAAGGCTGTGGTGAAAGCCGCGTCGGCAAAGGAAGTGCATGGATCATTAAGGTCCGATAGCTGAATATAACAAAATATATCATTACTTTAAAATCAACCTCTTATGAATAAATTAAAAATCACAAACGGATATTGCCAACTCCAACCGGAAAGTCAAAATCCCTATAGACTCTTACAGAATATCGATCTGCAAATCAGACACAGAGAAATCACCGCATTTCTACAACTTCAGGGCACCGGAGCAATGGTGATGATGGATGAGCTACATCGAAATAAAGAAATGAATCCAGGTACAATCCAATATGTTGTCCCTTCCAGGATTCTTCCGGAAGAGAAAGAACTCTGTGTAATTCATTATCTCATCAAAAAGCAGTATGATCATTTTGGCCTCGATGCCTTTGTATATAAAGCTTTGTACGAAAAAAAATTAAGAAAAGCTTTTTACGAATTACATTCCGGTCTGGAAAATTTTTCTCAAAAAAAAATCAGGGAATTATCTCCCGACGAAGCTTTATTATTAACCGTCCTACCTGCTTTGCTGAAACATCCGCACATTTTACTTCTGGATTGCATCACGACTTGCATACCGGAAGGTCTCCTGAACGGATTGTTGAAATCTCTCTCCTCCTTAGTCGCATTAACGGAAACAAGCCTCATATTCTCCACCCGGTCTCCTCAGCTTGCTTTTTACTTTTCTGACCGTATTTTCATCTTTGACCATGAAAAAATGATTCGGGAAATAGAGAATTCAGAAAGGCATCCTTCTATTTTGACGGAACTCTTCCAGATGTATGAAGCCCACCGCTACACACCGGCAATTTCTCCGGAAGCAGTAAAGCTCCTTAACGATCAGCAGATATAAATCCGGCCAGGTTAGCGGAAAAAGCTTATACCCCAATCGAAAAAGGAAATAAGCACCGCTAACCTGTATATCTGCAAAAGTAAGCGCAATTATGTAAAAGCAATGGTTTTCAGGGCCATTTCCATTCTCAGCACATTCTTTCCATCTTCACGTTTATATTCGATTCGATCCATCAACTGACGGATTAAAAAAATACCGAGTCCCCCAATTTTACGTTCTTCGATCGGCACCTTTAAGTCGGGATCGGGCCGGGCAGTAGGATCGAAAGGCATGCCGCCATCTTGCAAAAAAATTTCTAATCTTTCGGTTTTCTTATAGATGGAAAGTTCTATCGGTTTCCCGCTTTCCCCCGGATAAGCATAAAAAATAGCATTAGAAACTGCTTCTTCCAAGGCAAGATGCAAATGTTGCATGACTCTATCCTCCAGTTGCCAGTCAACCCTACAACTTTCCAAAAATTCTTCCAACAGTGTCAATTGACTCATGTCATTTTCCAATATTATTTCCTTCCACATCGTTTTTTTGCTAAATTAATTTTTCTCTGTTTTTGCGACAGGAGTACAAGCCAACATCTTCATCATCGACCAATGATCCCCCAGCATCCGGTAAACTTCAAGCCGATCGGCCAAAACTCTCCAATTTTCTGGATTATGCCGATACAGAT
>CAJKZL010000145.1 GCA_905204385.1 uncultured Odoribacter sp.
ACAGCAACCGATGCCCGGTAGATCAACAGTGTCGACTGGGTATCGACGAGCGGCCTCGACAATAGTGTACGCAGTTCGGTGAGGAATGTCAATCTCTCCGAAACGTTAAAGGCTGATTTCCGGTTAGACGAATTGTATATCGGAATCAAGGCGGGAGGGAAGTGGATCTATGCAACTTCGAGACGGGAGAATTTCACCACGATCAATTCTGTGGATATGAATTACGGGATATCTGCAGTCGTTCCGCTTGTGTGGAAGTTTAAGTTGTCGACCAATCTGACTTTGTTCAGCCGTCGGGGATATGACGACCGTTCGATGAATACGGATGATGTGGTGTGGAATGCTACGCTTTCGCGTAGTTTCCTAAAGGGTAACCTGACTTGTTTCATAGACGGCTTCGACCTGCTCAGGCAGCTTTCCAGCATTTATCAAACTGTTAATGTGCAAGGCCGCACCGAGACGTGGTATAACTCTCTGCCCCGTTATTATCTGTTCAGGGCGATGTATCGGTTGAACAAACAGCCGAAGAAAAAATAGAGGGACTCTCACCCTGCACGTGAAGGAGTAAGTATTGCAGGCATCCGCGATGCTATGAAAAATATAGGCATTGAAAGAACCTTCCAATGTAGTGCTTCAACTTTTGCATGCTTCCACTGTCATCGATTCCAGCAGATTTGCCCATTCAGGAATCATTTTTCCATGGGATTCGATATTTTGAAGTTCCGGAGTTTCACTTTTACCTGATTCCATGAAAACGATCTGTTTAAAACTACTTCGCTCAAGCAATAATTTTATTGTGGATTTGTCATATACCATCTGATGTCCCCAAAATTGAATAAAGTTGTTGACAATAAATGCCATCGGATAGGCCCTATTTTGCGGGAAGTCTTTTCCCTGAAAATATCTTTGTAAATAAAGATTTGTTTTTGTTACTTTGGCGAAATTTGAAATAAAATCTTAATATATGAAGAGAGTGCTTATTTTATTCGTCTGCTTGTGGGCTTATGGACAAATTATGGCTGCAGAGCAGAAAGTAATCCGTATTTCGACTAATTCGATCGACCTGATTCTGAAGGTGGCCTCGAACGGGAGGTTGTATCAGGCTTATGTGGGAGACAAACTGCAATATGAACAGGATTTGAAAAATCTGGCGGCAGGCCGGGGATGGGAAGTGTATCCCGGTTCCGGCGGGGAAGATTATTTTGAACCTGCCTTGGGCGTAACGCATAATGACGGAAATCTGACTACTATTTTAAAGTATGTGTCTTCCGGTTCCCATGCGGTTTCCGGAGGGACCGAGACGGTGATCCGGTTGCAGGATGAGCGATATCCGGTGGAGGTGACGTTGCATTATGTGGCTTATCCGGAGGAAAATGTCATAAAAACCTGGAGTGAGATCCGGCATCAGGAGAAGAAACCGGTGGTGCTTACCCGTTATGCGTCGGCTTTGCTTTATTTTTCGGAAGGCAGTTATTTCCTGACGGAATTCAGCAGCGATTGGGCCAAAGAAGCGGCGATGAGCAGCCAGCAGTTGCAGTTCGGTAAAAAGATTCTGGACACCAAGTTGGGAAGCCGTGCCGCTATGCATGTGCATCCGTTTTTTGAATTGGGATTCGGACAGCCTGTACAGGAACAGCAGGGAAAGGTGATGTTGGGAACGATTGGCTGGACCGGAAATTTTCAGTTTACTTTTGAAGTAGACAATGAGGGGAATTTGCGGGTGCTTCCGGGTATCAATCCTTATGCGTCCAATTACGAATTGAAACCGAAAGAAACGTTCAGGACCCCTGAATTTGTTTTTACGTTCAGCAATGAAGGGACAGGATTAGCCAGCCGGAATTTGCACGATTGGGCCCGCCGATATCAGTTGAAGGACGGAATGGGCGATCGCATGACCTTGCTCAACAATTGGGAAAACACCGGATTTAATTTCAACGAACAGGTGCTGACCGGTTTGATGAAGGAAGCGAAGGATCTGGGGGTAGATATGTTCTTGCTCGATGATGGATGGTTTGCCAATAAATACCCCCGGAAAAACGACAAGGCAGGATTAGGGGATTGGGAAGTCACTCACGATAAGCTGCCCGGAGGCATCCCGGCCCTTGTTCAAGCGGCAAAGGAAACCGGGGTGAAGTTCGGTATCTGGATCGAGCCGGAGATGGTGAATCCCAAGAGCGAATTGTTCGAGAAACATCCCGATTGGGCTATTCATCTCCCTAACCGGGAAACGTATTATTACCGGAATCAGCTGGTGTTGGATTTGAGCAATCCGAAAGTGCAGGATTATGTTTTCGGTGTGGTGGACCGGATTATGACGGAAAATCCCGAAGTCGCCTATTTTAAATGGGACTGCAATAGTCCGATAACGAATGTGTATTCTCCTTATTTGAAGGAAAAACAAAACCAGCTTTACATCGACCACGTCAGAGGGATCTATAAAGTGTTGGACCGTGTGAAAGCGAAGTATCCCGATGTGCCGATGATGTTGTGTTCCGGAGGAGGAGCCCGCTGTGACTATGAAGCGCTGAAATATTTTACCGAGTTCTGGTGTAGCGATAATACCGATCCGATAGAGCGCCTGTATATCCAGTGGGGATTTTCCCAGATTTTTCCGGCTAAAGCCATGTGTGCCCATGTTACCAGCTGGAACCGCAATACCAGCGTGAAATTCCGTACGGACGTGGCGTCTATGTGTAAGTTGGGATTCGATATCGGGTTGAAAGGCATGAAGCCCGATGAGCTGGCTTTTTGCAGGTTGGCGGTGGCTAATTTCCACAGACTGAAACCGGTTGTCCTGGATGGGGATCTGTACCGTTTGGTATCGCCGTATGAAGGGAACCATATGGCGGTCATGTATGTGGGTAAGGATAGGGGAAAGGCGGTTTTGTATGCCTACGATATACATCCCCGCTATCAGGAAAAATTATTGCCGGTGAAAATGAAAGGTTTGGATCCGGCTAAGAGATACAAGGTGGAAGAAATCAATCTTATGCCGGGCAGTAAATCCAGATTGTCGGTTAACGGTAAGGTTTTATCCGGGGATTATTTGATGAAGGCAGGCATAGAGGTATTTACTGCGGGTCAGTGCAGGAGCAGGGTGGTAGAGCTGACGGAGGTTGGAGATGAATAGATTATAGATTATAGATGGGGGAAGGGCGGCCTTCCGGTTTTGCCGGAAAAGGCCGCGCTTTTTTATTGTTTAGTTGACGTCTTCGACGCTTTCGTCGTCGACATTCAAGCCTTCACTTTCCGTGTTGTCCAGATAAGTGCTGATCTCCATGCGGAGTTTGGTTGCATTGGCGGGAGCACGGAAGATCTGGCCGCTGAAGACATCCACGTAGCCCTCGGTTTGGTATTGATAGGAGGAAGAGCGGATGGCATCGGAATTTAAAGTGCTGCTTCCCTGCATCCAGGTACACCAGTATCTCCATTTGACTTTCGCATTAGGGGCATTGACAAACATTTTCAGTTGGTAGCAAGTTCCGCCTGTCACCGGAATGTCCTGATTGAGGTAGGTTTTGCCCTCCAGACGGACGGCTTGGTTGCCTGCGTGGACGGGTGAAGTCACCTGAACGACCTGTTTGGAAGCTCCGCTGTTGTCCAGTTTCCAGGCGGTGGGGGCATTGTCCGTAAAGCCGTTCTCGAAACCGCCGTTGTTTACCAGATTAATTCCGTTGCCCTGACCTTTGCAAGGTCCTTCGGGAAGGTCTATGTTCCAGTCGGATTCCTGGAAGATCTGCTGGTCCCAATCGATGGTTTCGGCAATGATATCGATCGCGGGTTTATTCTGATCATTATTGAAAACAGCCTTCAATTCGGTGATGTGATTGGCTTGCAGGGTTTGAATGGTATGTACCGGCGTCACAAATACGAGTGAGTTGGAAGAAAGCGTAAGGTTCATCTGTTCTTTGGGAGGGAACAAAAGGATAGAGGTCTCCGAAGTGCCGCTTTCATCGGCAGGAATGATGTCTTTGGTCAGGCTGGTCTGGCCCGAATAGGTCCCCGACAGACTCATCTTATCCTGAAGGTTGGTGAGGTTGATCTGTAAATCGGTGAGCCATTGCGGGATATTTTCAATAATCACTTTCAGCATAGCTACTTTCCGCTGCAGGTCGAAAGTAGCATTCCCGCCGGATTCGCTTACCTCGAAATCGGTCGTTCCCAAACAATAATCCTTAGCTTCTCCTTTTATTTTCAGCAGAATTTGGTCGGGGCTGGAGTGGTCGGTATATTCCCAGTTATCCTGGTCATCGGCATAGGTGACGCAATAACCCGTATACGATCCAGGGAATAGTTTGAGGCTCAATTGCCCGCCGGGATCGGTGGAATTGACGGAATGACGGCTTACCGTGTTTGTGGATTTGTCGTAAATGAAAAACTGGTAGGCGGGAGGAAGAGAGTTGATCCCTGAAAGACTCCGGGTTCTGAAATACATTGCAACATCCTGGCGGTCGCTGTCTGATGGCCAGGATTCCATGGAGTGGTGGCATGCTCCTGTCAAGAGCATAAGTCCTGCTATCATAAGACGTTTCATGATAAAAGAATTGAATAAAAATAATGTGATAAAATCTGGAAACATTCCTCCACAGGGAATGTCGGGGGGGAAATCCTATTGTTTTTGAATGATATAAAATTATGAAAATTCGAGGAGACAGCCAATAGAGGGGAAAGACTTTTTTATTAAAAAATTACGGTTCTCAGAGCAAAAAAAGCGAATATATGTGTTAGAACTGATTCATAACGCATTGAACAGAGAAGTTTTCAACCCTGCGACTATCCAACGGTGTGATGTTACTACCCCTATAAGTTGGGTTACATGCTATCATCTTGAAGTGGTTATTGCTCTTACGTTTAGGATAAACACCTACAAGGCAGGCAGGATAAGGCAGAAGGTTTTGGAAAGTTTGTACCAGCGAAAAGCATAATTCGTTCGTTGGAACGAATGAATTGCCTATGGTACAGTTTAAAATAGATGCAAATTTCCCGCTTTCAGCATTTATGAACATTAGTTTTACTCACCATTATGCTATCATCAGCAAAGTAAAGGATACAGAGCAACGAAAATTCTACATTCAATTTGCTGCTGACACAAAAGCAAAAGTAGAGGATTTGGAACGAATGATAAACGATGATTTGTATAGTCATCAAGGTGAGTTGCCAAATAATTTCAAGAAAGCAATCCCCGATCAGCTACAAGCATATCGTGCAATCACGATGTTCAAAGATGAATATCTGCTTGACTTTATCAACACCGAAGAATTGTTCGTTCGGGACAAGGATAGAGATGAACGGGTAATTGAACAAAGCATAGTGCAGAATGTAAAAGAGTTTATTATGACATTCGGCAAAGACTTTACATTTGTAGGCAACCAATATCATTTAGAAAAGTTTGGCATAGAAGAGTTTCCTGATTTGCTATTCTTCAATAGAGAATTAGTGGCTCTCGTTTGTGTGGAGTTGAAAGACGGCCCATTCAAGACCTCGTATCTGGGTCAATTGGCCGGATATCTGCGTATTCTTGATGATGAAGTACGCAAGCCAAACGAAAATCCCTCTATAGGAATCATTCTTTGCAAAAGTGCTAGTAAGAAATTCGTTGAGTATGTAATCCAAGACTATAACAAGCCTATGGGTGTAGCGACATATAAGACTACTGCCGATATGGATGAACGTCTAAAGAGATTACTTCCTCCTGTAGAAGAATTAGAAAAACTTCTTTAATTCATTATATATGTTATTGGGAAAGAGAATTAAGGGAGGAACGAGGACTGCTTCAACGGCAATTAGCAACTGTTCTAGAAATAGATACTCCTATGTTTAGCAAAATTGAACGTGGCGATAGAAGAGCAAAATAAAGATTCAACTTAGAAGTGCAATTTTAAGATAGTATTTAATTCTAAATTAATTGCAAATTTTGCGATTATTTTATTAAAAAACTGTCTTTAAAGGTCAGGATTCGCCTGACCTTTAAAGACAGAACAAGGGGATGGAAACCGGACTTATTCCAGTTCCTTCAAGATTTTTTCGACATCTCCGGGGACTACCCGTCCGAACACCTTTTCACCGACCAGCACCACGGGGGCTAATCCGCAGGCACCGACACAGCGCAGGCTGGAGAGGGAGTATTTTCCGTCAGGGGTGGTTTCGCCTACGTTGATTTTCAGGATTCGCTTGAATTCGTCCAGGACTTTTTCGGCTCCCCGGACATAGCAGGCGGTTCCCATGCACACCGAGATCGGATGTTCGCCTTTGGGCTCCATCGTGAAAAAGGAATAAAACGTGACCACTCCGTACACTTTCGATACGGGAATGTTCAGTTCGTTCGCTACGATTCGTTGTACTTCGGGAGGAAGATACCCGAAAAGATGTTGGGCTTTGTGTAAAATATTGATCAGCTCCCCGGCCTGGTTTCCGTGTTCTTTGCAGATGTCCAGCAGTTTGCCGATTTTATCCTGAGGTAATTTGATTTCACTCATATCTTATTTCTTTCGGTTAGAACAAAGGGATGGCATGTCATCTTCTTCATGGTTATCCCTGCGATTTGTTAAAGTAATGGGTATGCAATAAGTGATGGGATTTCTCGCTCAAGGGCTTGCCCAGATATTCTTCATAAAGTTTGAGGATATCGGGATTTTCGTGCGATTTCCGCAAGGGTTTATTGCGGTCTTCTTCGTAAAGGGCCTTGCTGCGGGCCTTTAATAAATCGGAATTGCCGTGATGGAGGGGTTGTCCTCCGCCTCCGATACATCCTCCCGGACAAGCCATGATTTCGATCGCATGGAAGGAGGATTTGCCTTCCCGGATTTCATTCAAAAGCTTGCGGGCGTTGCCCAGTCCGTGGGCTATGCCTATGTTCAGCCGGGTGCCGTTGAGGTCGATGGTCGCTTTTTTGATGTTTTCCAAACCCCGCACTTCCTCGAAATCCACTTTTTCCAAAGTTTTTCCGGTGTAAAGTTCATAGGCTGTCCGTAAGGCCGCTTCCATCACTCCTCCGGAGGCTCCGAAGATCACTCCGGCACCGGTGGATTCCCCTAGCGGATGGTCGAACTCTTCTTCCGGAAGGCGGGCGAAATCGATGTTGGCCCGCTTGATTAAACCGGCTAATTCGCGGGTAGACAGGGAGTAGTTGACATCGGGATCGCCCTGGCTGCTGAACTCTTCGCGTGAGCATTCGTATTTTTTTGCCAGGCAGGGCATGATGGATACGACCACCAGGTTCTGAC
>CAJKZL010000146.1 GCA_905204385.1 uncultured Odoribacter sp.
GATTTGGATTTTCGGTTTTGCTGAAAATTCCAATTTCATTGTTTCAGGCCATGTCGTGGCCGGAGTCGGTTTGATCACAGCTTGCGTTTCTACAGCAGCAACTTCTTCTACAAAATTTTATTTAATACCGGCCAATTCGGCTAATGCGGCGAATGAAGTCAATAAAGAAGGTTTTTCTGCAATGACACAGAATGTACTGATCGGTTTGACTTTATTGTTTTCCTTGACCGCCTGGGTTTGGGCGATCGTGTTGTTATCCCGGATCGGTGAAGGGGCTTATTTTTTGGTAGCCGGTACTGTGATGGGAGGATTGGCTTGTATTTGTACCAGCCTGATTGCTTTGGTGGCCAGTATCGCCAAACAGATCCGGAATACTTATGGAGAAAGTGACCGTAAAAATTGGCCGAAATTGGTTTTGGTGATGGGAACGGTGGCTTTTATCTGGGGATTGGTCGTTATTCTTGCTATGGCCGGGAATGTGGCCAATACCACCGGTTTCATCATGATGGGCTTGGGATTGGTTTGTTTCAGCATTTCCAGCAAAGTGATATTGCTGGCTAAAGTGTGGAAACAATCCTTTGCTTTGGCCAATCGTATTCCTCTGATTCCGGTGCTTACCGCTTTATTATGTTTGTTTTTGGGCGCCTTTTTGTTCGAAGAAGGTTTGTACGACAATGCTTTTTTCGTTCCGGCCCGCGTATTGGTCGGCCTGGGAGCTATTTGTTTCTGCCTTTTTTCCATTGTAAGTATTTTGGAGAGCGGCACTTCGAAGAAATGAGGAATCCGTCACCGAATGTTTAAAAGGAATCTGTATCTTTGCAACAGATAGGCTGCATAGGATAATCAATTCAAGGAACAACTCTGATAAGAAATAGTCAGATTCTTTGATCGAGCAAAGAGTCTGGCTATTTTTTAGTTATAATCCGATTTTATAGTTATAAATAGTCATAATTAGTCATATTTCAGTCGTAATTCTGATTTATGACTTGAGATGCCATGTTCTGCCTTCGGGAACAATCATATCATTTGCTTTCATTTCTGAAAGTATATTACCCACCATACGTTCTTGCTGTTCTTGAGTCTTATTCTGAGGTAGAACTTCTTTTAAGTAATCAAATATAGCATCACGGTTGGCCCCAATAGAACCTGCATACTGTAGAAATTGCAAAATCATATGCTGAATTTTAGCCTTATCCAATCCTTTATTGCGGGTATATTCCGACAATTGGCTAGTCTTCTTAGCCACATCGAGCGAAATGCGATATTCTGAAGTATCTCCTTCTAAAAGTCCTCTACCTAATAGAGTTAAGACATTCTCTTCCGATATACGATGTCCTTTCTGTACAGCATCCAATAAGATACAATCCTCTAATGTCAAAGAATTATTCTCTTTGAGCAGTTTTGTGTATTTCTCATTAATGGAATTGCCATATATCTTTACCCCAACCTCTTTATTCAATATATCAATTTCATAATCGGGCATAGGGAAATGGCGACGCCATTGCTCATCGAACATCTTCTTGATACCACGACCGACGGTGTCGATCATATTGAAATTTACCATAGCTCTACAAAGACATTCATTTCTAAAATGTCGTTGCGGTCCTTTGGTTGCTAACGCTTTCTGTAATGTACCGGGTATAAAACTACCACCGTTCTCGTAATAGAGATAGCCGGGATTTTCCACGAAATTTATACGTTGTTGTAATGTGTAATCTTGATGTGCGATAGCATTATGAAGAGCCTCACGAATAGTATAGTCATCATATTGCTTCATCGTATCTGGGAACAATGTACCACCGGGCAATTCTCTCATGGTCAGATTGCGGATTTTTCCTAGAATCTGGTCAACGGTAAGAATGAACGGAACTGTAAAATGTTCGTAATCTACAATTTCTTGATGTTCGTTCCGCAACGTCCATGTCACTTCTACCACAGCAGGATGAAGTTTGAATATAGAAACAGGCTTGCCCAAGAGAATGATGGCAGCTCGTGTCAGTTTACCATCCCTCATAATACCGCTATTGCATAGCAACTCTTCCACAGTCCAGGCATCAATTTCTTCCGATAGAATTTTTGAAGCATGAACTTTCTTGAACATCACGCGAGCTTTGGCTATGGCTAATTCGTCCAAATCTGTCAATGTAGCATCAGGTACAAGCTCAGCAGACCAGTCTTTTGCTTCAAACAGGGGTTCCTCAAGAATAGTAGACAAGCGTTCTTGTGTCATTTCAACCAATGAATCCTCCACTCGTTGCCATGCTTTCTTGTGAGCGTATACAGGACGGCGTGGCAAGTGCTTTGGAATATGAATTATCCATACAGTCTGTCGAGTATCTTCTGTAGTATACTCGCTTATACTAAGTTGTTCTGAAGATAAATTGGTACAATGTTCTAGTAATTTCCATACAGCAGAGAGAGCATTCAGGTTAAACTTAGTAAGATCGGTCCCCACTATTTCGAGTGTCTTATCCTGTACACCTATAACAAGATGACCACCCTCCATATTGGCTATGGCAGAAACATAGGAAATGACATCATTTTTTTCATTTCCGGAAAAGGAGTTCTTCAGATTTTTCATTTCTTTCCATTCACAATAAGCATTCTCTTGAGGAAATTCACGAAGCAGATATTGTTGAAGTTCTTTGGATGTCATAGCTCTTACTTTAAGTAATTTTTATACTTGTTTCTTAAACGTTGTCCTATCTTAGCTATATATAAACCTAATTATCGATAGCGTTGGGCAACATGTGAGAAACTTTTCCCCTTCGTTTATGCAAAACAGTGCAGAGTTGTTCGCAAAGAGTTTCGCGACACCATGGCATTGCTTTTTCAGTCACCTCTAATTCATGTTGAAAAACCAATGAACACGGATTATTTTTATAATATTTGATATAGGTCTTTACTGTCTATATTTATGGTAAATATTAGCATTTCCGACAGCAGTATATTTTCAAACAATATGATTTGCTATTTATATAAAATATTTTTTTATTTGCTTAAAGGTTTGTTTCAATTAGTATTTGATTGCAAAATTACTCGTTTTTGCCATCTTAAAGAATGATTCTTCAAAATTCTTTTGCTTTGCTATAATATCTGCTGACTTCGGAGGGTGATTTTTCTTTATTCTGCCTTTCCTTTCATTTCTGTGTTGTATCTTTGCAACAGATAGGCTGCATCTCTGCAAAACTTTCAAGCCAATTTGAAGATTTTGCTTTCGATTTGCACTATCTTTGCCTAAGATAGACGACGCTGAAGAAATGGCAAATTATTTGGACATTGAAATCGGCTTACATGATCTTTATTAAAAGATACGGATTTATTTATGGAGAATCAACCGTTAGCAGAGAGATTGAGACCTAAGACGCTGGACGATTACATCGGCCAGCAACATTTGGTGGGGAAAGGAAAAGTGCTTCGTAAAATGATCGAATCGGGAGTCGTTTCGTCTTTTATCTTATGGGGACCTCCCGGAGTGGGCTAGTCTACCCTGGCGATGATCATTGCCGAGCAGGTGAAACGCCCTTTTTATGTACTGAGTGCAGTCAGCTCAGGGGTGAAAGATGTCCGGGAAGTGATTCAGAAAGCGGAAAGCCAGCGTTTTTTCAATACCCCGAATCCCATTCTTTTTATCGATGAGATTCACCGTTTTTCCAAGGCTCAGCAGGATTCCTTGCTGGCTGCCGTGGAAAAGGGTACGGTGACTCTGATCGGGGCAACTACGGAAAATCCCTCTTTCGAGGTGATCTCTCCCTTGCTTTCCCGTTGCCAGGTGTATGTCCTGAAATCGCAGGAAAAAGCCGATCTCGAAAGCCTTATCGACAGGGCGGTGGCGAAGGATTTCTACCTTAAGGAAAAGAATATTGTCGTCCGCGAAAAGGAAGCTTTGATATCTTTCAGTGGTGGGGATGCCCGGAAGCTGTTGAATATTATTGAATTGGTGGTCAATGCCCAGCCCGGCCCGGAGATCGTCATCGACAATGAAACCGTCCGCAAGGAGTTGCATGAAAATCCGCTGATGTATGACAAGGACGGTGAACAGCACTACGACATCATTTCGGCCATGATCAAGTCCATCCGAGGGAGTGATCCCAATGCCGCTTTGTATTATATGGCCAGGATGCTGGAAGGGGGGGAGGACCCTAAATTTATTGCCCGCCGCTTACTGATTTCCGCCTCCGAGGATGTCGGGCTGGCCAATCCGAATGCGATGCTATTGGCCAATGCCTGCTTCGATATTATCCATAAAATCGGAATGCCCGAAGCGAGGATTCCCCTTTCGGAATGTGTGATTTACCTGGCCACCTCGCCGAAGAGTAATTCGGCTTATCTGGCCATCGACGGGGCTATGGCTACGGTCCGGCAAACGGGGAATCTGCCGGTGCCCTTGTATCTCCGGAATGCTCCGACCAAGCTGATGAAGGAACTCAATTATGGAAAGGATTATAAATATGCACACGATTTTCCGGGAAATTTTGTGGAAATGGAATTTATGCCCGAAGAGTTGAAAAATAAAGTGTTCTATAAGCCCCAACAGAATGCTTCGGAGCTGAAAATCCTGGAAAGGCTGAAGGCTTGGTGGAAGAGGAGGTATTAGATGATAGATGATAGTTTAAAGTTTAGAGTTTATAGTTTAAAGATTAAAGATTAAAGATTAAAGAGTAGGGGGGAAGATGGTGGGGGGAGGAGGAGGGAAGGGAGAGGGGGTGAATTAAAAAAAGAAAAATGATGAAGATATTGGATGTAAATTCGGACCGGGGAATGTTTTTTTTGCTGGCAGGTCCCTGTGTGATCGAGGGAGAAGAGATGGCTTTAAGGATTGCGGAGCATATTTCCGGGATCGCCGACAAGTTGGGTATTCCCTATGTATTTAAGGGATCGTTCAAAAAGGCCAACCGTTCGCGCCTGGATTCTTTTACCGGCATCGGGGATGAGAAAGCCTTGAAGGTATTGGCCAAAGTAAGGAAGGATTTTCAGATTCCCGTCGTGACCGATATTCATAGTCCGGAAGATGCCGTTATGGCGGCCGAGTATGTGGATGTGTTGCAGATTCCTGCATTTTTGTGCCGGCAGACGGACTTGCTGATAGCGGCTGCCCGCACCGGACGTATGGTGAATATCAAGAAGGGACAGTTTTTATCTCCCGAAGCCATGCGGTTTGCGGTGGATAAAATCCGGGAGTCGGGGAATAAGAATGTGATGGTGACCGAGCGTGGAACGACTTTCGGCTATCAGGATTTGATTGTCGATTACCGGGGGATTCCGATCATGCAGGAAGCCTGTCGCTGTCCGGTGGTCGTAGACGCTACTCATTCGCTGCAACAACCCAATCAGAGTTGTGGCGTCACCGGCGGTCAGCCCCGTTTGATCGAGACTATCGCCAAAGCTGCCATTGCCGTGGGGGCAGACGGTTTGTTTATCGAAACCCACCCTGAACCGGCGGTCGCTAAGTCCGACGGCGCCAATATGCTGAGACTCGATTTGCTGGAGGGATTATTGGAGAAATTGGTGCGCCTGCGGAAAGCGGTCGGCGAATAAACGATTGGTACATTGAATAATTGAAAAAATCTGATTTATGAGAAAGTTCCTTTGGTGTCTTTCTCTTTTATGGTGTGTGTATGGATGCGGCAAGGATTGGCAAGAGGCGGTGGAATGTGATGAATATCCCCGGATTTATCCGGATTATCAGGATGTGACGATACCGGTGAATATGGCACCCCTGAATTTCGGGGTCCGGGAGGCGGGGAAAATGGTGGTTGAATTTCGTCATCGGGGAGAAGTGTTGCTGACCTGCCGGGGAAAAGGCAAAATCGATATTCCTTTGAAGAAATGGCATGCGCTGTTAAAAGAGAACGGTGGACAAAAGTTAGAAGTGAAAGTTTATCTCGCTGCGGATGGGCAGTGGAAAGCCTATCGGCCGTTTGCCATCCGGGTGGCGGCGGATTCCATCGATCCTTTTCTGGCCTATCGGTTGATAGAGCCCGGCTATGAATTGGGAAAAAGATTGGGTTTGTATCAGCGGGACTTGTCTTCTTTTCAGGAGAAAGCATTCGTTTCCCCTTTGCTGAGCCCGGAGAGTTGTGTCAATTGTCATGCTTTTTGCAACTATTCCCCCGACCGGATGATGTATCATGTCCGTTGGGAGCATTCCGGCACGGTCATCGCCGAACCGGGGAATATCCGCAAAGTGAATACCAAGACGAAAGAGGTCATCAGCCCCGGAGCTTACCGCATGTGGCATCCTTCGGGTAAATACATCGCTTTTTCGAATAACCGCACGCATCAGGCTTTCCATGCCTTTGCCGAGAAAAAAATCGAGGTGTACGATTTAGCTTCCGGCCTGATGATTTATGATGTAGCGAAAAATAAGGTGCTTACAGATAAACGCTTTACGGCGGACAGTACGTGGCAAACCTTCCCCGCCTGGTCGGCTGATGGGAAGTATCTTTATTTCTGTGAGGCTCGGCCGGTGAACTTGCCTGAGGACTATAAGGAATTGAAATACCAGCTCTACCGCGTGGCTTTCGATGAGAACAGCGGGTTGTTGGGCGATTCTGTCGAAAGGATCGGCTTGGGATGCGATAGCTTGAAAAGCATAGCCTTTCCGGTGGTGTCGCCCGATGGTCGGTATCTATTGTATACCGTGGCGGAAAGCGGTACTTTACCGATTTGGCACAAAGATGCCGATCTGGGGTTGATCGATTAGCTATCGGGTTTGCCGGTGGATTTATCCGGGGTAAACAGCGACGATGCCGATAGCTATCATGCCTGGGCCTCTTCGGGGCGCTGGTTGGCGTTCAGCAGCCGGCGCGACGACCACTTGTATACCCGCATCTACCTGGTGTATTTCGATAAAGACGGTAAGGCGCATAAGCCGTTTGTACTGCCTCAAAAAGACCCGGATTTTTATACGCTGTTCCTGAAATCCTATAATATTCCGGAATTTATCAAGGGACCGGTACCGTTTTCTCCCCGACAGTTGGAAGCCGTTATGGCGGGAGAAACTAAAAATGCCGTATAGGACAGGAAAATCTCACGAAGTTTAAAATCTTTAGTATGAAAAAAGGACATATCATAGGATTAGGATTTCTCGTTGTACTGGGATGTTGGTGGTGGGGCCTATGGGGACATATCGGTTATTGGGGGGAGACGGATTTTTTTCAGCGCGGTTCTGTTTATTGGAGCGCGTTCGCCACTCAGCCGGGAGGATGGACCGATTA
>CAJKZL010000147.1 GCA_905204385.1 uncultured Odoribacter sp.
TGCCTATGGTGACCCTATGTTTTCTCCTGTCGCCGTTGCTAAAAAGATGAATGTTCCACCGCCTGCCGATCTGAATACCATGATCCGTTTTGTCCTCTCCCGGCGCCTTTCTTATACTCCCGGTGAATCGACCGCTTATTCCAACATCGGCTATGGAATTTTATCTAAAGTGATTGAAAAAGTTTCTGGCGAGGCCTATGAGTCTTATATCCGGAGCCACATTCATTACACTGCCGGATGTTTCGACATGCATTTAGGAAAAAACCTTTACGAAGATAAACTTCCCTACGAAGTGAAATACTACGAAGTTTCCAATGCAGAACAAATTCCTGCCTGTGATGGTAGCGGGAAACTCGTTCCCCGCAGCAATGGAGGAAATAATATCGAAGAACTTTATGGTGCTGGCGGATGGGTTGCCTCCCCCTCGGAGTTGCTTCGTTTTCTGGCTACCATCGATAAAGACTCCGGTATCCCGGATATTTAAACTCCGGCTTCCATAGATTATATGACTCAAAATGTATCTCATACCCAACCGATCGGATGGATTGAAACAAATGCCAAAGGAGATTGGGTGCGCACGGGAACCCTGGCGGGAACCAGCGCATTGATGAAAAGACAGGCGAATGGATATTCCTGGGTTTTCCTGACCAATACCAGTAGCTGGAAAGGCTCTCGTTTCCCTACGTATATCGATAATGCTGTCGATCGGGCTATGGCGACCGTTACGGAATGGCCGGACCGTGATTTGTTCGAAATGCAGAATATGGACCATGAAAAATTACTCGTCATCCGGTAATCGCCCGACCATCCTGTTGGCTCCCAATGCTTTTAAAGGGAGCCTGGATGCCACTGAATTTTGCCGCATCATGTCCGATGAATTAACGGGGGATGACTTACATACACTTTGCTTGCCTATGTGCGACGGTGGTGATGGAACTGCCCGCATCATCGCCTCCTATCTCGACGCCTTACCACAAACCATTCAAACCGTCGATGCTTTGGGAAGGCCGCATCAGGCCACCTATTACTCGACGGCCGATTCAGCGATTATTGATTTGGCCGCCGTTTGTGGTCTGAAGGACTTGAAACCCTGCGAATACAATGTCCTTCAAGCCAATACTGCGGGCCTGGGCAAAGTGCTGCTCCATGCCGCAAGTCAAGGGAAGCGGCGTATTTTACTAGGAGTTGGAGGTAGTGCCAGCATCGATGGAGGCTTGGGAGCCTTGGTTGAAATGGGATTGCAAATTGTAAAACCGATAGATCATTTTCGTAATCATCTGCTTGAAATCGTTGATTTTAATACCGATAAATTAAAGGAAAATTTTAAAGGTCTTGAATGGATTATTTTGGCAGATGTGGATAATCGGCTTCTCGGCCCGGAAGGGGCTGCAGCCATCTTCGGACCTCAGAAAGGCGCTTCTTCTTTACAAGTGGCCATGCTGGATGAGGCCTTAGGTCGATTTGCAGCTTTACTGTTGTCAAAAACAAGTTGTGATATCCTTCCGCTGAAGCATGGAGGCGCTGCCGGAGGGATTGCAGCGGCTTTCCATGCCCTGTTGGGGGCTCGCTTGCTTTCAGGAGCCGATGTCTGTATCGGATTATCCCGTTTCAAGGAATACCTCCCCACAGTGCAGTGGGTCGTTACCGGAGAAGGAAAAATCGATGCTCAGAGTATGCACGGAAAAATTCCCGGAGTAATAGCAGCTCTTTGTCATCGATACAAGGTGCCAGTAATGGGAGTGGCAGGCTGCGCAGAACCGCCACTCCCCGATTTCGATCGTATATATACTCTTCTGGATTATGCGGTCAATTTGCCGGACGCACTGCGGCAACCCGGATATTACCTGCGAAAGGTTGCTAAAGATTTAAAAAGAAATATCCTAAATTTATAATAAATTCGCTCATTTTCTTTGTGATTTGATTTCGATTTACAACTTTTGTAGGAGAATAATGAATAATCTAAACAAACAGAAAATGACATTCCGAATTTTAACCATCAATCCGGGTTCGACTTCTACCAAAATTGCTCTTTTCGACAACGAAGAGCAAATATTTTCAAAGACATTGCGTCATTCTGCAGAAGAATTGAGCCCTTTTTCTACGGTAGCTTCCCAGTTTGAGTTCCGAAAAGATATCATCTTAGATGAATTGCAAAAAGCCGGGTACGATATCCATTCGCTCGACGCAATCGTTGGCAGAGGCGGGTTGGTCAAGCCTATAGAATCGGGGATCTATGAAGTAAATGAACGGTTGGCCCACGATTTGGAAAATCCGGTTATGGGAGAACATGCTTCCAATTTGGGGGGATTGATTGCGAGAGACATCGCCCGTCAATTGAACAATGGCATCAAAGCTTACATTGCCGACCCGGTGGTTGTCGATGAACTGGATCCTATAGCCCGGATTTCCGGCCACCCTGCGATCCACCGCGTTTCCATCTTTCATGCCTTGAATCAAAAAGTCATCGCCCGCACCTATGCCGGAGAGATCGGGAAAAGGTATGAAGAACTCAACCTGATCGTAGCCCATATGGGGGGAGGTATATCCGTCGGAGCGCACGCTCATGGCAGGGTTGTGGATGTAAATAATGCACTGGATGGAGAAGGGCCGTTTTCGCCGGAACGTTCGGGAGGACTGCCCACCGGAGCCTTGGTCGACCTTTGTTTCAGCGGAAAATCCAAGGTCGAGGTCAGGAAAATGTTAAAGGGTGAAGGAGGAGTCGTTGCTTATTTAGGGACGAATGATATGCAGTTTGTGGAAACCGAAGCTGAGCAGGACTCTCGATATAAATTGATTCAGGAGGCTATGTGTTATCAGGTAAGTAAAGAAATCGGGGCTATGGCAGCCGTTTTAAAAGGAAAGGTAGATGCTATTCTGCTTACAGGCGGAATAGCCTATGGAAAACCTGTAACCGATTCTATTGCTGCCAGGGTTGAGTTTATCGCTCCGGTAAAAGTTTACCCGGGCGAAGATGAAATGCGTGCATTGGCGATGAATGGACTGATGGTGCTGAGAGGAGAAATGACGGTCAAAGTGTATTGAGGCTCGTTCATCGGACCAAACTCACCGACAGAAACATAAATAAAAAGAAATCATTTTTTCAATGTTTTTTGAGTATAAATTTTTGGAATTCATAAATTAATCATATCTTTGTCAGGTATTTGAGATTTGAACCAGTTTGTATTAAAAAGCACTTGTCGTCATTCAAAATGTATCGTTAAGTAGACTTTCCTTTCAGCTTTCAACCTCATTTCAAGATTTATTAAATTATAAAAGTTTTTACTTAATGAACATTTACATTTCAAATTTAAGTTATGCCGTAAATGATGGCGATTTAAAAGAATTATTCAGTGAATACGGAGAAATTTCTTCAGCAAAAGTTATCACTGACCGGGAAACAGGAAGATCCCGTGGCTTCGGTTTCGTAGAAATGTCTGACGACGTTCAGGGACAGAAAGCTATCGACGAACTGAATCAGGCCGAATACGATGGCAAAGTGATCAATGTAACGGTTGCCCGTCCGAGAACTGACCGTCCTGCCGGAAACCGCAACGGATTCCACCGGAATAACGGTTTCAACGGAGAACGCAGAGAAAGAAGATATTAATTTTCCGGTATAAAAAAAGTGTGATAAGACCCGAAGTTTTATCACACTTTTTTTATTTATACTTTCACAATCTTGTTCAACTTTACATACCAGATATAGCCTTCCGGATCGGCATACCCTAACTTTTTAAGGGCATTGCAATAAAAGCGTACTTGCCTGAGATATCCTTTTTCCTCGCTTTGGCCGAATTTATAATCTATCACCTTCACTGTCTCCCGTTTGATAATGACACGGTCGGGCCTGGCCTTGGTTCCTCCGGGAAAAAGAATTTCCCTTTCATTAATAACCTCGCAGTCCGGGTCAAACCAGGTTGAAGCTTCAGGGGCCAGCAGATATTCCCTGATTTTCTTTTCGTACTCTTTCTGATCTTCCATGCGGATCAATCCTTGGAGGTAAGCCTGATGAACAGCATAACCGATATCCTCCGGATACCTGACGGTTCGGAAAATTTCGTGTAAAAGTTTTCCTTCGTCGATAGCAGAATGAAGCGTTTGTCCGTCGACGGTAAAATCCCTGTACCGGTATTTTACGCTGATCCTTCCTTCGGGGTGATAAACCGGATAGGCTATTAAAGACCAGGGACTTCTCCTGTTTTCCCCTTTACATTCATTCCTTGATTTGATACCGAAGCAGTATTTCTCGTCCGGATTTTCCCCGTTCATCTGCCGTACAACTTCAAAAATAAAGGCTCCGATATCGGATATCGGAATGCTTCCGTCCTTATTCACTTTAGGATGGTGCGGAAGGATATGCAGTTCGGTTTTAGCCCGTGTAAAGGCTACATAGAGCAGATTTAAATTGTCGATATAGGCTTTTAAATGCTCTTCCAGATAGTTTTCTTTGAAAATAGTGTTCTCCAGCTTAGAGGAATAGTTTAAGGGGGCATATTCCAGTGCGTTGAAACCCTGTTCATTATTATTACACCAAATACGCCTCAACGGACGGATACTATCTAATTCCCAGCTACAAAACGGCAAAATCACCTGCTCGAATTCCAGGCCTTTGGATTTATGAATCGTCAGAATCCTGACGGCATCTACTTCTTCAGAAGTGGTAAGTACCCGCTTTTTCTGTTCTTTTTCCCACCACTCCAGAAATAAATGAATACTGTTGGGATTGGCAGACTCATATTCATAAATGATATCCTGAAAAGCAATCAAATAAGGGATTTCTTCCTGTTTATCTTTCAGACCGAATCGATTGATGAGCATTTCAATGGTTTCAAACAGAGAATAGGATAAAATTTGTCCATTGTCTCTCTGAAAATCCGCATCTAATACACTGAATAGTTGCTCTGCGTGGCATTCGTGAAAAACCTCGTCGAGAGGCATGCCGTCATCTTTGACGAAGGTGTGAAAAAAATAAACGATAGTCGCTTTATTGACAGGATCATAGGGTTCGGCAAGGTATTTCAGCAGGGCGACGATAAATTGTATATAAGGAGAAGACCAGACATACAAAGAATCGTTGGAAATAAAAGGAATAGGACGCAAAGCATTTTTATTGTACTCCATTAAATACTCTGCGACAAAAGCTCCTTCTTTTCCTCCCCTCACCAGGATTACCGTGTCTTTCAGCTTTCCTCCGCGTTCCAGGATATCCTGAATGGCGGCGACGACCTCCTCCATGATCCGGAGATCGCTCCCTTCTTCCTTTCTTTCGGGTCCGAAGTAAATTTCTACATACCCCGATTTCTTCTTTTTCGGATTTTGTCTCAATTCCTGATAGGCTTCGGCGATCATCCGGGCCCTCTCCCCGTTTCCGCCTGCATCCGCTTCATACAAATGAGTGAGCATTTCGGCCGACGCTTCAAAAAAGGCATTGTTAAATTCCACGATATCCCTGGCGCTTCTCCAATTGTCCTTCAACAGAATTTCCCGGACACCCAGATGCCTGAATTGTTTTTCAACTTCGTAAGCCAATAAGTTCCAATCTCCGTTCCTCCAGCGATAGATGCTCTGTTTGACATCCCCCACGATCATCACCTTATTTTTTTCTCCCAAGCTATTCGTCACTAAAGGACGGAAATTATTCCACTGCATGGCCGAGGTATCCTGAAACTCGTCGATCATCAGGTGTTTATAGTAATTGCCGCACTTTTCGTATAAGAAAGAACTATCGTTGCCGGCAATCAGCAAATTCAGAATTTTCGTGGTATCGCTGAGCAACATCAAGCCCTTTTCGTCGCAATAAGCTCTTACTTCCTGGTATAAGTCATTTAAGATTCCCAGTTGGTATAAATTGCCACTCAGTTGACGGGCCGACAAATAATGGCAATAGTCCGTTTCAAAAATTTGTAAAGCTTCTTTCAGCCAATTCATCAGTTGGGGGCGGATGCCGGCGATCTTCTCTTTCTGCAAAGAGGTTTTAGTGATCCATGCCTCTTCTTCCTCAGCTCCTTTGCGGACGGTTGCTGTAGGAGGCTCGTCGAAATTACCGTCGGCTAATTTATAAAACCAGGATGCGCATCCTGCTTTCCCCCCTTTAAAGTCTGCCAACACCAATCCTTCGCTCTGAATCGTCTTCAAAGCCCGCAAAGCAATATCCGTCAATTTTTGTTCATAACGCTCTGCTATTGAATTCAGGAAATCACGGTACACTTTCAGGAATTGCTTATCACCGAATTTGCTCAGTAACCGCCTGTCGAAAAGCATATAATTTTCTCGGAAAAGTTCTGTTCCCAGTTCTGCAATTTTAGTCTTCACGCTCCAGGATTTTCCTTCTTCCACATTGCTATTCATCAATTCATTGATCCAATTGCGCAATTCAGGATTTTCTTTTACCTGTTGCATTACCTTGTCGACCGCTTTCAGCAAAACATATTCACTGTCCAGTTCTACATTATATCCCGGATAAATTCCCAGTTCGCGCGTAAATGCTTTGATGATTCGTTGAAAAAACCGATCTATAGTAGTAATGGAAATGCGGCCGTAATCGTGCAATAGCATCGAGACCAGCGCTAAGGCTTTATTTTTCAGTTCCCCGTCCGTCATTTTTAGCTCCTGTTTCAGTATGCGGCCGTAGTCACTGTCTTCTCCCAGTGCCAGGCGGTGAAGCTCTTTAATAATCCGGGACTTCATTTCCTCCGTTGCCTTATTCGTGAAGGTCACCGCCAATATATTCTTATATTCCGGAGGCGACTGAAAAATGATCCGGAAATATTCGAGCGTCAGGGCAAAAGTTTTTCCTGAACCTGCAGAAGCCTTGTAAATATTTAACATGATAATAGTCCTATTCTGCCATCTGTCGATACAATTCTTCCCGCTGAGCGATTCTTTGCTTGAGAAGTTTCATATAATACTTTAGATAAACGGTTATTTCGTTCTGCTGATCAGGATTCTTGATTTTTTCTTTTGCCTGATTCAGACATTTCAATGCTTCCTCATAATTCCCTGCGTTTTCATAGTACCAAGCCAAGTTCATACAGGCCTGAACGGCAATCCGGTCCTTGTGTTGCCGGGCTGCTTCCCATATTTTTTTAGCTTGTTCCTGATCTCCGTTTTGCCACAATACATCCCCCACTTTCAGCATCTTTTCCCCATTGTATATCCTTCGCTCGGTTCTTTCCCAGTTCGGAACCATTTTTCTGGCACTTTTGGCTCCTTGGTC
>CAJKZL010000148.1 GCA_905204385.1 uncultured Odoribacter sp.
AAACTCCATGACGGAAATATCACCGTCGAACCCTTTGAGACTTCATTTGCCGGCAATCCCGTTACGATTTACGGCAACCAAAGCGTTGACGGAAAATTAGACTATACGCTATCCATGAACATCGACCGTAAATTCTTTGGAAAAGACATCGACAATCTATTAAAGTCTATCCCAGGATCCGGCAATATCAAAAATTTAGATCTCGATGCTAAAATTGGAGGAACGCTTGCTAAGCCCGTTATAAAACCTGATTTGTCAAAAGCCATCAAAGCGGTAACCAAAGAAGCAGAAAAAGAGCTGAAGGGAAATATATTGAACGGCTTGCAAAATCTTTTTAAAAAGAAATAAACAAATAGTTCATCCAAGCTAAGTATCTTAAAAAATGACGTGTACCTTTGAGCATAATGCCTCGTCGGTACACGTCATTTTTATCTAAATTCAGCCTGAAATGCGGTTCGGTCAACTCACAACTTGTAGGTGATTTGCGTAAAATTAAACTTTAGAAGTGCAGCCCGTGGCAGAGGTTGCTGATAATAACTCCAATATTCATAAATAATCCCCTTTCCCAAGAAAAGTTCAACCATCGAAACTTGGTATTTCCCTCGTTTTAGTCGCTAAATTGGAAACATAGAGAAATGTTCAAAGATAATAAAAGGCAACAAATTAATTTACAATCAGTTGTCTCTTTTTAGGAATTTAGAAATGTCACATTTTAGATCATCCGCAAGTTTATTACAATAAAGCCTGAAATCCCAAATTTTCAATAGATTTCAGGCTTTATAGCAAAAAGAGGTCCTAACGTTATGCAAGTATTTTTTTCGCCACTATAGAAAACCTCCCATGCCTACTCCGCCGATTATGTTATGTTCCTTCAATTCACGAAGAATATCCCACTCTTTCCTACTTTTAGCCTTTTTCCCATGCGCTAACTGATAAACATGAAAAGGCCTTACCCCATATTTATGGGCAATGGAAATATAAAGTTCTTTATTAACCGAGAAATAATATTTATAATAACTTAGCATCATCCATTTTTTTATTTACACCACACAAAATGTCCGTTTATTTATGACAAAAATAATTTTTTTCTTTTAGAATAAGAAATTTTTTCTTTTCTCCTAATAAATTAATTATCAACACTCAGTGTATTTATAGTCCCTTTTAATCCATTTTTCTTTCGTCGCTTTTATTTCACCAATAAAACGGACGTTTAATATATTCGCAATACACTTATAATAAACACTTTAAAACAAGAAACTTTATTTTCTGGGAACTACCCCCCTCAGGCAACTTTCAACACTACGAATCCTCTTAATACACCTAAAGAAAATGATCAAAGTGTCCCACCAATAAATTGTTCGTTTAATCAGGAAGAAAAAAAGTTTTACAAAAGAGAAATTTATAGGCAAACAAAAAATCGTTCGTTATTGATAATTAATTTATTATAAGTTGCAAGATTTTTTCTAATTATTTGTAGAAAATAACTATTTTTGCCATAAATACACGAACGTTATTCAGTTCCAATCTACCTCTCCATAAACTTTATACAACAAAAAAAGAAGATATCTTAGATCAGTATATCTTCTTTTTCTCTAGAAATAGAATAAAATAGAGATTAATACGGAGGAGTAAATTTCCCTTCCGAAGGAAAATCCGGAGAATCTTCCGTCTCTCCATAAGGTTTAGGTTGTTCACCCAAAGCTTCGGATTCTTCCTTCAGTTCGTCCATATAATCCGATAAATTATCCTTCGCATTCTCATCATCATTCTCCAGAATTTCATCCATTACTTTATTATAGGTCTCTGTTTGTCGAGCAAAAATTCCCTTCGACTGGTCACTTTCCACTCTTTCGTAATTAGAAGCACCTACAATATCATTTTCAGTAGTTTCATCCTCCGCCATTTTCTGGCTTTTACCGGGTTTTTCCCTCCCCTCGCAATCTTTTCCCATTTCGGTTGACTGTGGTCCCATTTTTTCTTTCTCGTCGTTCATTACTTAGTTGTTTTTAGTTGTTTGCAAACTTTAGCCAGGGCATACTTCTGCACGGTAGCCCGCTTCAGACAATATTTTTTGAATCGTTGGAATTACGTCATCCCGTTCTGCTTCCACTGTCAGTATTCTTTCGGGACTCTTCAAATCGATCGTCCATTCGGCAATGTCCGGAGCAGCATCCAATTGAGATTTTACTTTGGCAACACAATTGTTGCATTTGAGATTAGTTTTAAGCTTAAATGTTTTCATACTCATTTCCTTTATAATATAACGAACGCATAAAAAATAAAATGGTTACCCTGATGAGCTGAATAAATCCGTCTCTAATGGCCATAAGGATAACCCTAAGAATTAATCTATTTTTTTGGCTTTGATCCTCAAACTATTAGTGACCACAGACACGGAACTGAAAGCCATGGCTGCGGCAGCGATCATCGGGTTCAGCAAAAAACCGCAACAGGGATATAAAACACCGGCTGCCAGGGGGATGCCTATCACATTATAGATAAAAGCCCAGAAGAGATTTTGCCGGATAGCAGCTACGGTTTGCCGCGATAAAACCAAAGCTTTGGGAATAGCGTTCAGATCGGAAGTCATCAAAGTGATCTTAGCCACATCGATAGCAATATCCGATCCTTTCCCCATAGCGATGCTCACGTCCGCCTGTGCCAAAGCCTGCGAATCGTTGATACCGTCTCCCACCATGGCAACCACCTTCCCTTCCTTCTGCAGGGCCTGGATAAAATCCGACTTCTCCTGAGGCATAACCTCAGCTTTAAAATGTTTCAGTCCGATGCTTGCCGCTACACTCCTCGCTGTAACAACATTATCGCCCGTAAGCATATAAACTTCTATCCCCTTTTCCTGCAGCCTTTCAATGGCCTGCTGTGAACCTGCTTTGATGCGATCTGCAATCGCTATCATGGCCAGAAGCTGTTTTTCGTTAGCAAAGTAAATCACTGTTTTACCTTCCATACTCCAGGCATCCGCCTGCAATTTCTCACTCTCGGTCCAGGGTATTTTATTCGCTTCCAGTAAACGAAGATTACCGACAAAATAATTTTCATTTCCTATTTTTCCCTTTACTCCTTGTCCCGTCACGCTTTCAAATTCTCCTTGCAAGCCTGAAACCGTCACGCCCTCCTTCAGCAGATAAGAAACAACGGCATCCGCCAGGGGATGTTCCGACCGGCTTTCGATGTGCAACAGAACAGGCATATATTCAATGATGTCAACCCCCGGAGTCCAACTCACTGCCGTTACCACAGGCTTTCCTTCGGTAATGGTTCCGGTCTTGTCCAAAACAACGGCCGACACTTTGTGCAACTGTTCCAGACTTTCGGCATCCCGGATCAAGATATTATTTTCGGCTCCTTTTCCAACGCCCACCATAATTGCAGTGGGCGTAGCCAACCCCAATGCACAGGGACAAGCGATAACCAACACCGTCACCGAAGTGAGCAAGGCATGGGTAAATGCAAGCTCTCCCCCGGCCAGCATCCAGCCCACAAAAGTCACTACAGCAATCCCAATCACCACCGGAACGAAGATCCCGGCAATCTTATCCACCAGTCGCTGCACCGGAGCCTTGCTTCCCTGTGCTTCCTGAACCATTTTTATGATTTGCGCCAGAACGGTTTCGCTCCCCACTTTTTCAGCCATAAAACGGAAGCTGCCTTTTTGATTTATGGTGCCCGCAAAAACATGAGTACCCGTCACTTTTTCCACGGGGACCGGTTCGCCGGTAATCATGCTCTCATCGACAAAGGATACGCCTTCCGTCACCGAACCGTCCACCGGAATTTTATCCCCGGGCTTGACCACCAGAATATCTCCTTGTTGCACGGCCTTGACGGGTATTTCCTGTTCTGTTCCATCGTCCAGTAAACGGATTACCTTGCGTGGCTGCAACCCTATCAATTTGCGGATCGCCGTCGAAGTGTTGGACTTTGCCCGGCTTTCCAATAAACGCCCCAACAAGATCAAGGCAATGATCACTGCAGCAGCCTCATAATAAACATGAGCTTCCAATCCCCTGTCCGTCCAGTATTCCGGCCAAATGGTATTGAATAGACTGAAAAGAAAAGCGATGCCGGTACTGACGGCCACCAGGGTATCCATATTGGCATGCCCGTGTTTCAATTGCTTCCAGGCATTGACGTAAAAGCTCCGGCCAAAAATAACCAGCACGGGCAGCGTAAACACAAGCATGATCCAGTTGCCATAAGGCATATGCATAAAAAACATGCCGATGACGAATACCGGCAACGACAATACAACCGCCCCCAGGGTTTTATTTTTTAATCTCCGGTATTCCTGTTGTTGGATACGCTCAGCCTGGCTTTCCTCTCCTTCCTCTTCAATCACCAGATCATAGCCGGCTTGCTGCACGGTTTGCTGTAAGTCCGCAGGCGACACCCTGTCGGCATCATATTCCACCATAACGGTAGAAGCGGCAAAATTCACTTTTGCCGCTTTTACCCCCTTATGTTCGGACAAAGCCTGTTCGACATTCGAAGCACAACCGGCACAACTCATGCCGACTACAAAAAATATTTCCGTTTTATCTTGCTTATTAGCCATGGTAACTTTGTTTTTACGGAAGCACCTGCCTCCGATATTCGTATGACAAAGTTACGAAAAAACACTTCAAAAGATTGGAAACAACCGGCAATACATCATTTCCGGTTCCGCACCGCTTCCAGTGCAGCCGTCATGGCTTTTACCTTTTCCGGATATTGCGAAGCCAGATTATTTTTTTGTGCAATATCTTTTTCCAGGTCGTATAATTCCGGTTCCGTCATATTTCCCTTTCTGTTTTTATAGGAAGGTACGCATCCCCATTTCCCTTCCTTAATCCAGATGCTATTTCCATACCCTTCCAATACCAACGACTTCCTGGCTTTTTGCGTTTTTCCCAGCAATGCTTTCAGCACATCCTGCCCATCGTACACTTCATAGTCCTGACGAAGCAGGCCGGCAAAACTGGCACAGAAATCCATCTGGCATACCAAAGCTTCGGACGTGGTTCCCGCTTTGATTTCTCCCGGCCAACGCACAATCATCGGAATACGGGTTCCTCCTTCGTAAGGATCGCATTTCCATCCCCGGAAAGGTCCGGCAGGCGTATGCTTACCATTCATTTCAACAGCTTGATCCTTATATCCGTCGTCCAGCACCGGGCCGTTGTCGCTGGTAAAAATAACGATGGTGTTGTCGGTCAATCCTTGTTCATCCAAATACTTCAGAAATTCCTGAACGCAATAATCCGCTTCGAGGATGACATCTCCACGCGGACCCAATTTCGATTTTCCGGCAAATTTCTCATTCGGCAAACGCGGAACATGAGGCTGATGAAGAGCATAATACAGGAAAAAAGGCCCTTCCTTATGTTCGTGTACATAATTCTTAGCCTCGTTCAGGAATACCTCATACATGGTCTCGTCATTCCACAAAGCGGCTTTCCCTCCCCTCATAAAGCCGATGCGGGGAACCCCGTATACAATCGATCCGGCATGACCTACACTGGGATGCATCATTAATAATTCCGGATTATTCTTGCCGGTAGGTTCTCCCGGAAAATTCTGACGATAGCTCACTTCGATCGGATCATCGGGATCGAGATTCACCACATTTCCATTCTTCACATATACCGAAGGCACCCGGTCATTGGTCGCCGCCATGATATACGAATATTCAAATCCGATTTCATTCGGCGAAGGAGAGATGTGCTCATTCCAATTCAGGTTTCCATTTCCCAAGCCCAAATGCCATTTTCCGACAACGCCCGTGGCATATCCGGCTTGCCGGAACATTTTGGGTAAGGTCGACATTTCTTCTTTGATCAACATCGGGGCATCCCCCGGTAATATCGCCGCTCCCACCCGGAAAGGATACATTCCCGTAAGCATGGCAAAGCGGCTGGGAGTACTCGTAGCCGACGTGGCATGTCCGTTGCAGTGACGCAAGCCTTCTGCAGCCAACCGGTCGATCCCGGGAGTATGAATTTCTGTAGCTTCATAACAGCTCAAATCGCCATAACCCAGATCGTCGGCCATGATGATCACCACATTCGGAATCTTCCTGGCAGCTTTATTCTCACCCTGCACCCCCGAAGCTACGCCCAGTAAGGCGGGCAGAAACAGCCCCATTTGTTTTAGTGTTTGTTGCATAACGGTTAATTTTAAATTTATTGTTGGTTTTGCTCTGATAAACTGTTCTTTCCGGCTTCGTCAAGCACACCTATCGTGCTTGCTTCAAGGATAAGCTTATCCTTTTCCGGGCACTATCCACTTGCAACACTTTCACCGTCACATGCTGATGCAAAGTTACCGCTTCCGTAGGATTGGCAATAAAACGATCCGCTAATTCGGAGATATGCACCAGCCCATCCTGATGCACACCGATATCCACAAAAGCACCGAAATTGGTAATGTTTGTCACAATACCCGGCAGGATCATGCCTTCGCGCAAATCATCGATTTTTGTAATTCCTTCGGCAAAACTAAATACTTTCGCAAGAGAACGGGGATCACGACCCGGCTTTTTCAACTCTTCCAGAATATCCTGCAAGGTCAGCAATCCGGTCTTTTCATCCCTGTATTGCTGCAACTGAATCTTTGCGCACAGGTCTGCATTCCCGATCAGGCCTTTCACTTTTACCCCTAAATCCCGGGCCATTTTTTCCACAATATAATAGGATTCAGGATGCACAGCAGAATCATCCAGGGGATTTTCAGCACCCGGAATCCTTAAGAATCCGGCACACTGTTCAAAAGCTTTCGCTCCCATGCGTTTTACCTTTTTCAGTTCCTCCCGGCTTTTGATCGCTCCATTCTCCTGAATATAAGCGATAATATTATCTGCCAATGCCGGTCCTAAACCCGAAACATAGGTCAACAGATATTTACTGGCCGTATTTACATTCACGCCCACCTTGTTCACGCACGATTCAACGACACGATCCAAGGCTTCCTTCAGCTTCCCCTGATCGACATCATGCTGATATTGGCCTACTCCTATGGACTTCGGGTCTATTTTCACCAGTTCGGCAAGCGGATCCATCAATCTCCGCCCTATGGAAACAGCCCCCCGGACCGTGACATCGTAATCCGGAAATTCATCCCGCGCAATATTAGAAGTAGAATATACGGAAGCCCCGATCTCGCTGCCCACAAAAACCTGCGATTCCAGCCCGAAACG
>CAJKZL010000149.1 GCA_905204385.1 uncultured Odoribacter sp.
TTACGGATATCCCGGACCACCCCATTCCGGATGTAGATCAGTTCGTAGGCGGCCAGGTAGGCGAAACCGGTTTTAAAAGCTGTTCCTATGACGGCAATAAAGCCGATGAAAATCAAAGTGATCGAAGGTCCGTAGGCATACTTAAGCTGAGTGATGTAGTAGGAGAAAAATAAAGACAAAGATTCTGAGTTCAATTCAAACGGTACCTTTTCCGTCACCTCTTTTTGGCTATTGAAGATGATGCCTAGTATCGGCATTAACATCATGATGGATAAACTACCGAAAAGTGCATGCAAATAATTGAATACGATACTTTTGGTAACCCTGGCTTTGTATGGGGGAAGGAATCTTTTAAGGATAGAGATCAGATCGTGCATATCATAGTGTTGCTGGGTCGAGAGGTAGCTGAGCGATTGCCTCGTCCGCTCAGCCGCTCCACCCTGGTGATTAAATTCCGGTATAATTTGAAGGAGAGATCTGTTTCAGTTGTTTTTTCAATTCCCCGGAGATTTCCAGCGTATCGATAAATTCGGCAATGGATTCCTGGGTATTTTTATTGTTGGTGCGGGTAAGAGCTTTCAACGCTTCGTAAGGATTGGGATATCCTTCGCGGCGTAGAATAGTCTGAATGGCTTCGGCCACCACCGCCCAGTTCTTTTCCAGATCTTTTTCGATGGCATCCTGGTTGATAATGAGTTTATTCAATCCCTTGAGAGTGGATTTGACAGCAATTATCGTATGGGCCAAAGGTACTCCGATGTTGCGCAATACCGTCGAATCGGTAAGGTCGCGTTGCAGGCGGGAAATGGGTAGTTTGTTGCTCAGATGGTCGAAAACGGCATTGGCGATTCCCAGGTTTCCTTCGGAATTTTCGAAATCGATGGGGTTTACTTTATGAGGCATGGCTGAGGAACCCACTTCCCCGGCTTTTATCTTTTGTTTAAAATAAGTCATGGAAATATAGGTCCAGAAATCCCGGTCCAAATCCATTATAATGTTGTTCATTCTTCTGAGATTATCGAACAGGGCGGCGAAATTATCGTAGTTCGAAATCTGAGTGGTATAAGTTTCCCGCTCCAGCTTTAACTTTTCACTTAGAAATTTATTGCCGAATTCGGCCCAGTCGATCTCCGGAAATGCAATGTGATGGGCATTGAAATTACCGGTGGCACCTCCGAATTTGCCGGATATGGCAACTTTTTTCAATAATTCCAATTGCCGTGTCAGTCGATAGGTGAATACTTTGATTTCCTTTCCCAGGCGGGTAGGGGAAGCGGGCTGTCCGTGAGTTTTCGCTAACATCGGCACTTCTTTCCATTCTTCGGATAATTCTTCGAGTTTAGCAATCAGTTCGTCTATGATAGGATAGTAGACGTCATGAACAGCATCTCTGAAAGAACAGGGTACAGCCGTATTGTTGATGTCCTGAGAAGTCAGACCGAAGTGGATAAATTCTTTATATTCCTGAAGATCTAAGGCATCGAATTTTTCTTTGATGAAATATTCTACAGCCTTTACATCGTGGTTGGTAACTTTTTCGATATCTTTTATTTTTTGGGCATCTTCGAGGGTGAAGTTCCGGTAAATTTCCCTCAGTTGTTCGAAATGTTCCGAATCGAACCGACTCAGTTGGGGCAAGGGAATTTCACAAAGGGAGATAAAATATTCTATTTCGACGGTAACCCGGTAACGGATCAAGGCACTTTCAGAAAAATAATTAGCCAGATTTTCAACTTTATCCCGATACCGGCCATCTATAGGTGAAATAGCTGTTAATGGTTGCATGGTATGTTTGTTTATGTATTTAATCGTTTTGATATATTCGGGCGTTTCCCCTGTATTTTTGCACATCGCCCACAAAAGTATAAAAAAACACGGTAAAACCATGAGGAAACAGGCTTTTACTTTCTTTTTCGAAAAAGCCTGTATTTCGCCTTTTATATTTGACTTTTTTTTATCTTTATACGGTTTAAAATCGTTCGTTACATGGGATTCTTTGGCGGCATAGAAGCTTACGGAACAGCTTGGAACATTCTTTTTAGCCGGAAATTCTGGTGGTTTTTACTTTTTCCGGTGGTGATATTATTGCTTTTGTTTCTGGGAGGCAATTGGCTTGTAAATTATGCAGGAGAGGGTTTGTACGGTTTAGTGGAAGAACAGATCCGGACATGGGTAGAGGGAATATCCTGGTTGCAATGGATCGGACAAGCGACGGGTATTTTTATTCGGGTTATTTTAAAACTCCTGTATTTTTTGTTGTTTATTGCTTTCGGAGGGTATATCATTTTGATCGTCATGTCCCCGGTTTTTTCCTGGTTGTCGGAACGCACGGAGGCGCACCTTAGCGGTGTGGAATATCCTTTCAGTTTCAGGCAACTGATTTGGGAAATAGGCAGGGGTATCCTCATCGCGTTGAGAAATATGGTTTTGCAGTTGCTTTTGTCTGTTTTGATTTTCTTTTTTTCTTTCATCCCTGTTTTAGGATTACTGGCTCCTGTTGCTATATTTCTGACCTCTTCTTACTTTTATGGATTTTCGTTTGTGGATTATGCCATCGAACGCAAGCGGTTTAATTTGAAGCAAAGTGTGAGATATGTCGATAAAAACCGAGGAATGGTTACCGGCGTAGGGGCGGTGTTTACATTGTGTTTAATGATTCCCTGGGGGAGTACTATCGTTTGTTGTTTCGCATCCCTGCTTTCGGTCATAGCGGGAACCGTAGCTGTCCATAAATCCATCCGGCAGGCGGAATCCGTACAAAGCGGAAGTCGATGATGAAATACGGAAATTGAAGTTGTAAGAAGAAGTTTCCGGATATTTTTTTAATTTTACTGGAATAAAAAAGAGCGTATGGCCCGAATAGTTAGTTTGTTGTTAGGGGCTTTGTGTTGGATAAATCCTTCTTATGCAGAGCGGGACAAAATCGTATATCAGGTAGACATCCTGGACGAGATCGGTCCTAAGGTATGGCGTTTGGCGGAGAAGTCGTTTGCGGAAGCCGATGAGGTGAATGCCGATTATATTCTGATCCGGATGAATACTTATGGTGGAATGGTGGTCTATGCCGATTCCCTGCGGAGTCTGATTTTGAATCAGAAAAAGCCGGTCTGGGTTTTTATCGACAACAATGCTGCTTCTGCCGGCGCTTTGATATCCATCGCCTGCGATAAAATCTATATGCGCGAAGGAGCGAATATCGGTGCCGCGACGGTAGTCAATCAATCGGGGGAAGCTATGCCTGACAAATATCAATCCTATATGCGTTCCATGATCCGGGCCACCGCACAAGCTCATGGAAAAGATACCCTCGTCAGTGGGCAGGATACCGTTTACCGTTGGAAACGCGATCCGCGTATTGCTGAAGCAATGGTGTATCAGACGATATTTATAGAGGGTGTTTCCGATAGTGGGAAAATAGTGACTTTCACTCCGCACGAAGCCCTCAAATACGGGTTTTGCGACGGTATTGCCGAAAATGTAGAGGAAGTGCTGAAGCTTGAGAAAGTTGAACATTATACTTTGCAGAGTTATGTCCCTACTGTGATGGATAAGGTCATCGGATTTCTCATTAATCCGGTGTTACAGGGCTTATTGATAATGGTCATTGTAGGCGGGATTTATTTCGAACTACAAACTCCGGGTATCGGATTTCCGCTTGCGGCGGCTCTGATTGCTTGTTTACTCTATTTTGCCCCGCTTTATCTGGAAGGAATTGCCAGTAATTGGGAGATATTGGCTTTTATTATCGGGGTGGTGTTATTGCTTTTGGAGATTTTTGTGATTCCTGGTTTTGGCATTACGGGGATTAGCGGGATCGTTTTGATCGTGGGCGCTTTGGTTTTTGCCGCTATCGACAAGGTGTCCTTTGCCTTTCCCGGAAATATTGCTTCAGCGGTCATCCGTTCGTTGTTTTTGGTGATTAGCTGCGCCTTGGTAGCCTTAGGATTAAGCATGTGGCTGGGATCCCGTTTGCTTACCTCGCGTAAATTGGCTTTTGCCTTGCATGCTGAACAAAAAGCTGAAGACGGTTACGTTGGTGTGGATATGAGTATACAAGCGGTGGTCGGAAGGTCAGGAAAGACGATTACCGATTTGAGACCCGCCGGTAAGGTGAGGATTGGCCGGGATATTTATGATGCTGTTTCCTTGTTGGGGGATTATATCGCTAAAGATCATCCGGTGACCGTAAAAAAATATCAGTCGGGGCAAGTGTATGTGGTGAAAGAATAACCGACGGTTGCAGCCATATTTGCTGAACTGCAATCGTCGGTTTTTACCCCGTCGACCGGAGGGCTCGGAAATCAGAATTGCAAGAGCATGGCACCGCAGGAATATCCTCCTCCGAAAACGGTGAGGCCCACCAGATCGCCGGTCTTTATTTTATCTAGGTTTTCGGATAAGGAAATGGCACAACTGGGACTTCCGGTGTTTCCTCGTTGTTCGATATTCATGAGAAAGCGTTCTTCCGGTATTTCTGTCTGCCGGGAGATAGTTTTTATGATTCGTCGATTGGCTTGATGCGAAGATATCCAGTTTAAATCCTGTACTTCTTTTCCATAGGTTTTGCACACTTGTTGAAGGGCTTCCACCATATAATGGCAGGCGTTCATAAACACGTCCCGTCCTTCGGGCATTCCGATGCCGCCGTCCAGCGGGCGCAGGTATACCGCTTCGGCTGCCTTGCCGACGTGTCCGAGTCCCTGAGTATAAATGTCGATAATGCGGGGATCTTTTCCGCTATAGTCTGTGGAAGATATAAATACGGCCACTGCTCCGTCTCCCCATAAATGCCCGCTTTGCGGATCGGTTTCATTGGCATAGGCGGAATTATGTTCCGTCCCGATCACCAATGCTTTGGTGGCTTTCCCCATGGCAAAATAACCCTGCACGATTTCCATCGCATTAATAAAGGAAGAGCAGGCGGAGGAAACGCTCAGACATTTGGCTTTTTCAATATGATAGCGGCGTTGGACCATATGAGCAGGAGTGGCGACGGTGTCGTAGGGAGAATAAGTAGCCGCAATGATCAAATCGATCTCTTCCATGGGGTAAGGCAACGAATCCGCTGCCAGATCCACTGCTTTGATTCCCATCGTATTGGTATTCTCCTCTTTCCCCGCCTTACTCCTGTTTTTTATCCCTGTACGCGAATAAATCCAGTCGTCGTCCAAGCCGTTGAAATCTTTGAAATATGAATTGGGTACAATAGTCTCGGGTAAGTAATGAGTGATTTTGTTGATAAATAATTCCATAAATACAGCATTAATATTTCTTAATAACCTAAGGCATTTTCCGGCCTGGACCATCAAGAATTATGCCATAAGTCAGTTTTTATTCAATATACCGTGAAACAACAGGTCGACATATTCCCTTAGCGATTGATAGTTTCTTTTCCGGTGACCGATGATAATAAACGGCTGTTCCAGGCTTTTGAACATAATCAATAAGGTCTTTGCAAAAGAAGCCGGGTCGTTGATATTGAATAGTTTTTGTTCTTTACCGTTCTGTAATATCCGGGTTAACAATTGACGTTCTTTAATATCGATCCCTTTCCTTAGCTGCTCTACCCGTAAATTATTAAAAATAAAATCATACCGTATGTATTTGTTTTGCCTGACCAGATTATCGATGACATTAAACCGTGCTAAAATATATAATTTTAGTTTTCGGTCGGGAGGCAAAGAAGAATCGGCAGCTTTTTGCAGTTTCTCATTGATCGTTTTGACATGGTCTTCCACAACATACTGGTATATTTCTTCTTTACTCTTGAAATGCATGTACAACGTCCGACGACTCATGTTCGCTGCCTGGGCAATATCGTTCATGGTTGCCTTATATACACTCATTTCGGTGAATAAGGATTTGGCTACGTGAATGATTTTACTTCTGGTTTTACTTAATTTTGTTTTCATAATTGTTGTTGTGGAATCAAATTTGCACAAACAACAAAAATTTGTGCAAATCTAATTGTTTTTTCGATATCCTTAGGCAAAGATAAAGTTTTTAACTAAACATTTAGATGAAATTGAAAAAAACGATGTTCAATAATCGTCTGGCAATAGGTGGTTTTGCAGTTTTAGCTTTCGTTTTCAATAGTTTAAAGCGAAGAGACAATGCTTTTCGTTATATGACAAATGTCATGTTTTTTTGTGAAAGCTGGTGGTATATTTGCGCCGAAAATTCTGGTGGTAGTGGTGGAAAGACGGAATAGATATCTTTATCGATCGTTTAATTTATAGCTTTATGAATGTAACAAAAGTTTCCTTCTATAAGGAAAAAATTTTCTCTGCCAGGTGGTTTCAAACTTGGGGCACCTTGCTTTTAGGTTCGATGGTGATTGCCACCGGTTATACCTTTTTTATGACACCCTACCAAATTGTGCCGGGAGGGATTTACGGTATTTCTACTATTTTAAACTGGAAGTTAGGGTTTCCGATCGGTATGGCCGCTTTATGCTTCAACCTTCCCTTGAGTTTGATCGGATTTAAGATACTGGGCCGTGATTTTGGTTTCCGCACTTTTATTTGTTTTTGGTTGGTGGCTTTGTTTGCCGACGGTTTTCCGTGGATGTTGGAGCATGTATGCGGTTATTCTGCTGAATTTGCCCATGATCCGCTGCAACTGGTGAAAGGGGGAATCAATAATCCTGATGCTACCAAAGAAGGAGTGTTGTTGGCCAGTATATTCGGCGGAGTAGTGATAGGGGTCGGTGCCGGATTGATTTTCAAAACCCGTTCTTCCAGTGCCGGTACCGATGTATTGGCTGCTGTGTTGCATAAACTGACACGCCGTCCCTTGGGGATGATGCAGATGACTGTCGACCTGATTATCGTGGTATTGGGTGTTGTGGCTTTCCCGGATTGGAAAACTCCGTTTTATTCCCTGATCACTATTTTTATTATGGGGAAAGTAATCGATATTGTCATCGGTGGGTATTCCAGCGATAAAACTTTTTTCATCATATCCGAAAAAACAGAAGAATTACGTCGGTTTATACTTTCGGAATTACACCGGGGCGGCTCTATCGTACCGGTCAACGGGATGTGGAACCGTTCGGAGAAAGAAATGATTATGACGGTCGTCAACCGTAAAGAGGTGACTACTTTGCAACGGGCCATCCAGCATATCGATCCTCATGCTTTTACCATGATCCTGAATGCTCAGGAGATTATGGGGCAAGGATTTAA
>CAJKZL010000150.1 GCA_905204385.1 uncultured Odoribacter sp.
ATTGCGATTTTTTTATGCCTGTCCTCACCTAAAAACGCCCGGCTCACTTCGCCCTGTACCCATAAAATATTTGCCATGGTTTTTGCTATTGTTGCGATTTCTCCTTTTGCCCGAAAAGCATACAGGCAATATTTGCCTTAGGCATAAATTCCTTCACGCAAAACGATAACCACAGCAAGAAGGCTTGCCAGAGTAGCGAGCCCTATAAATTTTTCCATTTACAGCCCCTCTTCTCCGACAAGCTCTCTTTTTTATCCCATTTCGGGGTCCTAAAACCGATTTACCGCCGCTCTGGCTTTATTTACCATCTCTGCTGCAGGAATATCGGCCAGCCGTTCAATCTTAAATTCAGACAGGATTTGCCTGATTTTTTCCATCTGCCCGGGATTGTTTTTAAACTCTTCCTTTAAAACCCGTATTTTTTCATAATCCTGAATCCCCTCCACCAAACGTTCGAAACGAATGGAAGAACGTCCGCCGGGATATACCTGATAGCAATCGCCTGCTCCGAAAGAGCGGAAACGGGAATCCCTCAGAGGATCTTTCACCCAGCTGTTGAACGCCCACCTCAGATAACCGTCAAAATCGTCTGCGGCCGCATACCAGGCATGCCAGGCCGCTTCGGCAGGAGGCGAAAAGGTAAATATGTTCGGATAAGCTTCCGAACAACAAGTATAATAGGTGCTTTTCTTGCCTTGTGCCCTTCTTTCGGCCAATACCTTCTCCGGAAAAACTTGTCCCGATCCCAGACAATAATCATGGATATCTTTTTCGATCTGCGCGTGATAATTACCGGCCAAAGCGACTTTAAACTCCGGGTCCGCTTCTTTGATCAAGGCAATGGCCTTTTGCATCTGGTCCATCGGCCGCTCGTCCATAGCAATAGTTGTCTTTCCGAACCATCCCTTAGCTTTCAGATGCCGGGCAAAATCCACCAAAAAAGGATACCAGAATTCGCGGTATTCCGGAGAGCCCACCTTGGCATCGACGAATTTCATGCCATCCGAAGCCTGGTCGTAATAACGGAAGGATAATTTCCAGGGGATCATGGAATAACAATTTATCTCGCGGTCAATTCCCATGGACATGGCGAACTCGACCCATTTGTCGAATACGGCGTAATCGTATTCCCAGCTGCCGTCCAATTTTTTCACCCGCATCACCATAGATTCAAAGGTATCCTCGGTTTGTCCTCCCCAGGGAGCATGCATGATAGACGCCGTAATACATTTTTGTCCGGCATCGGCCAATTGCTTCATCAAGGGACGCATCGCCTCAAAATGAGCGTCGCTCCATAAAGGGACTCGATAATAGCGGGCAACAGCATAGGGATTTTGCCATAAATCGAGCCAGAAAACCCAGTCCCTGGGAGCAGGCAAAACTCTTTCACTTACTTTCAACTCTATATCCAGGGGAGCAAATTTACCCTCTTTACTTTTAAAACTCAATTTTCCCCTGTACACCCCGCCCGGAATATCCGCAGGGGTCCAGAAATTCCACCAGACCGGCTGAGAATGCCGGGCTTTCGCATCCTGCAGCATCTTAATGTCCAGAATATCCGCCACCATAGACGAATCGAAAACGGTATGATCCGGACGATGTCCGCAAGCCCCCCTTTTATCTTTGTTCAATTCGTCTGTCATCACATACCGGACAAAATGAGTCCGCACCGCCGAAGCAGGAATCACAGCACCTCCCGGGCCTTTCAGATCGGTGACCTCCACCTGGATATCCTTGCAATCCCTGGTAGACCAGAGTAATGGCTGGGCATTGATGCGCTCGCCCCTCCAGGCTTCCCCCTGCCATTTCCGCTTTTTCACCTCCACATCGGGCACATTGGTCTTACTATACCGTACGTCCGTCGTTCCCCATGCACTGTTGCAAGGCCGCCTGCACGATTCCCATTTCTCCAAGTCTATGGGTTTTGTATCCGTGAGCTCCTCGAAATCCTTGTAAAAATCGACTTTCTGTGCCTTCATCACACCCGATAAAGCACAACACCATAAAATAATAATCCAATACTTCTTCATCATATTAAACGTCATTTTTTATATTTCATCACTTCCGGCAATAAGGTCCTGATTTGCTCGATGCGATGGCTGTCGGAAGGGTGGGTCGACATAAATTCAGGAGGCTTCTGTCCGGAACCGACAGAGGCCATCCGGGTCCAGAAAGGGATAGCCTCCGCAGGATCATAACCCGCGATAGTCATAAATATCAATCCCAGTTTATCCGCTTCCAATTCATGTTTCCTGGAAAAAGGCAACATCACACCGTAGTTCGCTCCCAATCCGATAGCCGCACCCAGCAACGCCTGCGTTTGCTCGGGCTTATCCTTCAATGCATAAGCAGCGGCGGCGCTACCGGCCTGGACAATCATTTGCTGGCTCATCCTTTCATTTCCATGGCGGGCAATGGCATGCGCAATCTCATGTCCCATCACCACGGCCAAGCCATCGTCGTTTTTACATACCGGCAGAATCCCTTCATAAACCACCACCTTTCCTCCCGGCATGCACCAGGCATTGATTTCCTTACTCTGCACCAGATTGAATTCCCACCGATAGTCCTGAATCAAAGATTCCATGCCCTGGGACTTCAGGTAGGCTTCGACGGCACGGGCAATCCTCCCCCCTACCTCCTTTACCCTCCGGCTATCTGCTACATTCGTCGATAGCTTGTTTTCCTTCAGGAAATCGTTATACGAAGTCAGGCTCATAGCCACCATTTCACTTTCGGGCATAATGAGCAATTGCTTGCGACCGGTGATGGGTACCGTAGCACATTGTACCAGGAAAAACGCCATACCGAGCATCCATACAAATCCGTTTTTTTTCATCATAGCATAAGGTTTAATCATCCCTTAGTCAAACGAAACTAAAAAAAACAGGTTACAGATTCAAAATTTAAACCCGCAACCTGCCGTATCTATATCAATTTCCCCTCCGCCCAATGACAACACTATACGATCAGCATGGCATCGCCGTAGGTTCCGAATCGATATTTCTCTTTCACAGCTACATCATAGGCTTTCATCACCTGATCATACCCTCCGAAAGCGGCTACCATCATCAACAAAGTGGAATAAGGCAAATGGAAATTGGAGATAAAGGCATCCGGCACACTGAAATCATAGGGAGGGAATATAAACTTATTCGTCCAACCCTCGAACTCCGTCAACCTTCCCTTTGTAGTAACGCAACTTTCCAGAGTACGCACCACCGTCGTGCCTACCGCACAAATTTTATGTCTTTCATCTTTAGCCTCATTTACAATCTTCACCGTTTCCCGGTCCACAAAAATCTGTTCCGAATCCATTTTATGCTTAGTGAGGTCCTCCACATCCACTTCGCGGAAATTTCCAAGCCCTACGTGCAAAGTGATATAGGCAAAATCGATCCCCTTGATTTCCATCCGTTTCATCAGCTCGCGGCTAAAATGCAAACCGGCGGTAGGAGCCGCTACAGCGCCTTCGCGCCGGGCAAAAATGGTCTGATAACGTTCGGCATCCTCCGGTTCTACTTTCCGGGTAATGCTGCGGGGCAGCGGAGTCTCGCCCAAACCATACAATAATTTTTTGAACTCTTCATATTCTCCGTCGAACAAAAACCGCAAAGTCCTTCCCCGCGAAGTGGTATTGTCGATCACTTCGGCCACCAAACTATCGTCCTCTCCAAAATACAGCTTATTGCCTATCCTGATTTTACGGGCCGGATCGACCAAAACGTCCCATATCCGCAAGTCGCGGTTCAATTCCCGCAATAAAAAAACTTCGATCTCGGCACCGGTTTTTTCCTTATTCCCATACAAACGGGCAGGAAAAACCTGAGTATCGTTAAATACAAAAACATCCTTTTCATCGAAATACTCGATGACATCTTTGAATACCTTGTGTTCAATATTTCCGGTTTTCCGGTCCAACACCATCAAACGGCATTCATCCCGGTTTGCGGCAGGATACTGAGCGATCAGTTCAGGCGGCAGTTTATATCGGAATTTAGATAATTTCATCTCTATATTGTTTTATAAATGACCTAATAAATTTAACACTATCCCCTTACCCAACAAAACATCGGAATATCTCCACCCTTGCCTACAGCATGGAAATACCCCAATTTCAATAAACGGTGCAATTTACAACTTTGTTTGTAAAAATACAACCAATTCTTCCATTTTATTGGCATCTTCAATCCGGAAGTCTCCGCTTCTGATCCGCCGTAATGCGGACAAATAAGCGCCGCTCCCGCATGCTCTTCCAATATCGTGGGCCAACGAGCGTATATAGGTACCTTTGCTGCAGTCTACACGCAATTGTAAATCGGGCATATCGATTTTCATAATCTCCAATTCCTTGATAAACACTTCCCGCTTCGGCATTTCCAACTCCCCCCCTTTCCGGGCTTTTTTATAGGCCCGGTCACCATTTACCCGTATAGCCGAATAAGCGGGAGGAATCTGTTGAACGGGGCCGGTAAACTGCTTCAAAACTTCCTCAAGGTAAGGCAAATCGATATACTCATAAGGGTATTCGCCTTCGGGTAAGGTTTCCAGATCGAAAGAAGGGGTGACTGCTCCAAACCGGATAGTGGCAAGGTACTCCTTTTCCTGAGCCATATACATCTCGATCTGCTTCGTCCATTTACCGGTACAGATGATGACGACTCCGGTCGCCAGCGGGTCCAGAGTCCCTGCATGCCCCACTTTAATCTTACCGCAACTGGGTTTCAGACACCAACGGATTTTGTTGACGACATCGAAAGAAGTCCACTTCAAGGGCTTATCGACCACCATCAAAGCTCCTTCGTGAAAATTTCTTTCTTCCTGATATAATATTTTACACACAAACCTCAGATTTTTATTAAAACAAACCGGGCAAAAAGATGCGAACCCTCAAACAGGACTTTCGTCCAGCCGCATTCCTGCCTCCCACACCGATTTTCTACATGATGGCGTGACGAGATAAAGCTGCAACGATCCCTTGAGCTTCTTGCCTATTCCGGCATAAAGACTCAACGAACGAACAAAATGACAAGCCCGACGACAAAGCAATAAACGGCAAACCAGATCAATTTTCCTTTTTTTACCAGATTAAGCATCCAGCTACAAGCCAGATAACCGGAAACAAAAGCCGCCAGAAAACCGACCAGCAATGCCGTCATGGAGATCCCGCTTTCGGCAGGCGAAAAGCCCCCTTTCATCAGGTCCAGAAAAGCTTCGCCCAGGATAGGAATTAAAACCATTAAAAAGGAAAACTTCGCCACATTTTCTTTTTCATTGCCCAGCAAAATACCTGTAGCAATGGTTGAACCGGAACGGGAAAGTCCGGGCAACACCGCACATGCCTGTGCTATACCGATGATGAAGGCATCCCGGAAAGAAATTTCCTTTTTCACCCGGGGACGGGCATAATAAGCGAAGGCCAGCAAGCCGGCAGTAATCAACAAAGCAATACCTACGATGGTCAATCCTGAACCGAAAATTTGTTCTACATAATCCTTGAAAAACAATCCCACAATGGCAACGGGGATCATAGATAACACGATTTTAGCGATATAGATCGTTTCCGGGTTCCAGGAAAACCGGAATACTCCCTTGATAAGATTCCATATCTCATTCCGCAATACGACTATCGTACTGCAAACCGTTGCAGCATGGACGGCAACGGCAAAAGTGAGGTTCTCCTCGCCCTGAATGCCAAAAAAAGAACTAAAAATCTGAAGATGCCCTGAACTACTGACAGGCAAAAACTCCGTCAATCCCTGGACAACCCCAAGGACTAAAGCTTCCAACCAACTCATAAAATTAATCTTTACTCTATATTTTCATTTATATCCGGCTTAGCGCCCATTTTTCCGTCAATCCGCATCTTCCATTTCTTTCCTGGGCTTCCGCATAATGGCCCAAAACACGAATCCAAAGCCTGCCAATACAACAATCGGGGCTAACGTGATCCGGCGGAAACTGAAAATCTCATAACTGAATTCATCGGGATTGTTGCTTCCTCCCCCCATCATAAGGGCAAATCCCAATAAAACAATTCCAAAACCGATCAGGATCATCTTATAACTGCTCACCGGAATGGGAAAACCGGCTTTACTGTCCGGCGTACCTTTTTTCAAATTATTCTTTATTGCCATATTATCGTTTATAAAGTACTTACAACCTCTAATTATATAAATCGTTCATGTCTTTTTTCAGGTATTTAGCTACGGACATCCAGGAAGACAACAAAGACAATAAGATGCCACACACCATGACAAAAACGACCATGGCGATAATAACCCGCTTGTCCATTAAATCAACGACTCCACCGGCCTCTTTTTGTAAGAAGTAAATGGCAGCCAATAAAATCAGATTGGCAAACATACTGCCGAAAAAACCAAACCATACTCCGTTTAGTATAAAAGGCTTACAGATAAAAGAAGACTTCGCTCCGACCAACTGCATGGTTTTTATCAGAAAGCGCTGGGAATAGACTGCCAGGTGTATGGTATTCCGGATTAAAGTAAAAGATATCAGCATCAATGCACCTCCGGCAATTAAAAGTATGATACTTATGCGCCGCACATTCTCATTGATCATGTGTACAAGAGATTTTTGATAAGACACCTCCTGCACCAATTCATTCTGAAGCAATCTTTTTTCGATGACTGCCAGCGAATCGTTATTGGCGTAAAGAGGATTAAGCTTTATTTCCACAGAAGGCAAAAGTGGATTATATCCCAATACTTCTTCGAAATCTTCCCCCAGCTCTTCCTTAAATTCCCGGGCGGCATCTTCCTTGCTGATAAATACCGAGGAAGAAACGAAAGGTTTGGTATCTAAAATTTTCTGCATTTTTTTGATCTCCGCCTCATTCACGTTATTCTTAACGATAATAGAGAATCCTATATTCTGCTTTACGTGATCGGAAACCTGTCTTGCATTCAACAGGATAAACACCAGGATACCCACCACCACCAGTACCAAAGAAATACTCAGTGTGGACACAAAATAAGAACCTGCTACTTTTTTCTTTCTCTGCCCTGTCATGTTCAAAGCTGTATTAACTTCTTTATTTTAAGCAAGTAATCACAATTTCTCAATGTTTTCCGCCTTAATTTCACGACAAATATAGCAATTATATCCTATTATTTTTTACAAAATGTTTGTACAAACTAAAAAACGCCTTATATTTGCA
>CAJKZL010000151.1 GCA_905204385.1 uncultured Odoribacter sp.
AGTGACGGATTTCCACAATCTGATTCGGGTCCAACCCGTTTGTGGGCTCATCCAGCACTACCAGTTCCGGTTTGTGGATTATGGCCTGAGCTATCCCCACCCGCTGCTGATATCCCCCGGAAAGATTTCGGATCAAACGGTTATTGAAATGCCGGATTTTACATTTATCCATTACCTCGTCGACAGCCATCCGCACCTCGCGGGGAGGAATCTGCCGCAAGTGGGCGCAATAGGTCAGAAACTCCCGGACGGTCAGGTCTACCTGCAATGGAGGCTTCTGCGGCAGAAGCCCATTGTGCTTCCGGGCTTCCACCGGATGCTCTCGCAGATTCACGCCTTTGATATATACCTCTCCTTCGGTAGGTTTCAATACCCCACACATAATGTTCATCGTAGTGGATTTACCTGCTCCGTTGGAACCCAACAAACCATACACTCCGTTTTTCGTAATCTCAAAATTAATGTCCCGGATAGCCCACTGTACCTGATACCGGTGCGATAAATGTCTTACGACAACAATCGATTCTTCCATATTTTCGTTATATCATTTATTATTATTCTTCGTTGGCCTCTCTCACACAACGTACGTTCATCATCTTTTCCGGGTGGGTACTGAAACGTCCCAGTTTCGGCGAACGATAACGGATTTGCCGATAGATACGGGCCTCTCCGACTAAAGCCTCATCCGGGGTCGACGACCAGAAAAAAACATAGAATCCCATAAATTCCGGGGTATATGCAACTCCATATGTCAATTGATCGTAATCGAAAAAACCTCCAGGCATCAAATCCATGCCTGACTTCTGCTGTACTGTTTCACCCTGCCGGTCGCCCCGCCAATCCATTCGGTCAACCTCTTCCGGCGACATGCCCAAAGCTCGTTCCAGATACTGCCAATCCTCATCTGTCGGTAATCGCCAGCCATCAGGTACGGCCGATTCTGCGGCAGCGAAATCATACCAATAACCGAACCGCTCAAAATTCCGTTTACGCTGCAGTTCCCTTTCCTGGGATGTTTGGTAACTTTCCACATACACTTCGTATTTCCCTTTTTCCGCTTCAGCCCTCAAATTCTCGGCCATCCATTCCAGCTTGCCGTAACGTACCCATTTATAAACGTCCCCATCGCGCGGATCGGTGAATGTTCCCTGTCCAGTCGGCAATATTAGCACCGCCGCATTGTCCTGTTCCTCACTACATGCCCCTAAAGCGAATAATAAAAAAACGCCCAGGCTCATCCGATATAATAAATTTTTCATATGCTCGTCATTTTTAATGTCGGTATATCACTTCCATGTTTTCCATTTACTTATCATCGACTCAGCAAAGCTTCTACACTATGACGTTATAGCACTTTACTCAAATCGAAACCTATCGAAGCGATAATTTCTTTCAGAATACGGTACTTATTCAGAACAATAGGAAATCCCGCATTTTCCTCCAGAAATTCTTCTTCATTGCCGGCTAAAAGGACCTTCAGATAATCCTCCAAGTCTTTCGCCCGGGTCGGAGAGGTAAGATATTCTTCATATTCGATGCTTCCGCTCAGGAACCCGAATTCACGTACATCGGGATTGTAATTCCATCCTTCGGCTTCCTCCCAATAGTCATAATACAAGTCTGCATCGTCTAAACCGTACAAGCCTGTATAGTATACGTAGAAAATCTCAGCCCATCGTGCATCGGCAGCAAACCGATTTGTAATCATCCCCTGTAAAATCGCTATTATAACCTCCTTCCGTTCTACGTCCGTCATTCCTCCGATATCTCCGGCCGAAAGAGCCAAACACCGATTGCCGGAAATATATCTCACATACTCCTCGGATAAATAGATCCCTGAGTCTTCCTCTCCCTGTTCATAACTAAAGGAAGTATTGTAAATGCTGTCTACCAATAACACTGAATAAGTATAATTGTTTAGTGGCATCAAGGTCAGTAAATTGTTCTTTATAAATGACAAGGCATCTATTTTCCGGTAAAAAATATTAAGTAATCTGAAGATCTGTATGTCCAGTCCCGCCGACGCTATACTATAGCTAAGATCCACCGTCTCAACGGCATAAACCGATTCTCCGTTTTGATCATAGCGAATCAGTTCTTTCCGCAGCGTATCATTGAACAAGAGATAACAGCCCGTTTCAGCCTTAAATTGCCGTCGTAAAACCGATTCTTCGTCCGAAGCACCCTCGGGCACATCGAAATAGTCGACCCAGTCGGATGGTTTCAGAGGATCTTCTTTCCGGCAAGCCATACTCACCAGTATGAGCATACCGATATAAAACATTTTATTCATTTCGCTATTCAATTATAAGTAATAGTTTCTACCACCCCTCGCGGATTGCGGGGATTATCGGTAATTTCATCGTCATAAGCACGCACCTCTTTGGGGATCGGAAGCGTATAAGCAGGATCACCCGGCTTTAATTCGTACACAAAAGTCTGTACCGGCATGTCATCGCCGTCAAAAGTAGTGTAAGTATGCCGGATAGTTTTTTCCCATGGGTAATTTCCATCCACCCCATAACGACGCAAATCGAACCAGCGATGTCCCTCAAAACAAAGCTCCCGGAAACGTTCGTTGCGGATATCCTGAATCAGTACACTGCCCGTAGAAGTTATTTCGTAACCGGTTCCCGATTGAAAACGGTTTTTGCGTAAAGTGTTCAGAGCCGAACGCGCTCCCGCTTCGTCATTTTGATGAAAACAGGCTTCTGCCAGGTTCAGGTAAGCTTCGGCTGTACGCAAAACATAAATATCCGACACTTCCGACTGATAAGCAACATACTTATTGCAGGGATAATACGGCGGATATTTCGTGTCAAAGAAACGATCCGAACGAAGATCGTTCACCGCATAAGCACCCAACAAATCGGATGAAGCACTGTAATCTTTGGTTCTCATGGAATACCTGTCATCTGTCATCCCGTTAGCTCCGGTTGAAAAAATGATCTCAGCACATCGGGGGGTCAAGAAATTATCTCCGTCGAACGTATTCAAATCGACCAGTTTATCATTCCGTTCGAGTACTTCCCTTGCATAATACCCTGCCTGCTCCCAATTGCACATATACAAATGCACGCGACTCTGTAATAAATAAACAGCGGTCAGGTTTGCCCGGTAAATGGATTTCGGAGCAACTTCCGACAAACTTTTCTCAGCCTCGTTCAAATCGTCCAATACCTGTTCATATACTTCTTGCACCGAATTACGGATATATTTCTTATCCTCGATATATTCCGTTAATTTCAGGGGTACAGCAGGATCTACGGAAGCCGTAGCAGCCTTATAAGGCTTACCGTACAAATTGGCCAACCAGAAATAATAGGCTCCCCGGAGAAAATAAGCTTCTCCACGTACCCGTGCAATCTCCTTTCTCTCTAAATCGTTCGTACCCTCATAATTGCCGATCTCCGCCAACACCATGTTGGTCACATTGATATGCTCATACAAACGATTCCAGTCGTCGTTTTCCGATCCGGTCACCAGATTGTCGAAGCCGAGATCTACTCGTTCCTGCCAGGTGTAATAACCGAAATACCGGTCTCTGATCCCGGAATATCCCCCTAAGCCGGTACCGGCGATATTCTCCTGCACATCATCCGACATCAAATGAAGATAGGGACAATACAGAGCGGTTCCGCCGAACTTCAGATATCCGCTTCCCAGCAATAGCTCGTCCAGGTCGGTATACGAACGTACATAGGCCAGATCCTGGGAATATTCTTTTAAAAAGCCGGAACAGGATATTGTCGACAATATCAACGCTCCGATTATATATTTTCTTATCATAATTTGTTCTTTTAAAATGCGACGTTAAGGCCCAGTGAAAATGTAGGACGTTCAGAAAGTTGTATTTGTGTAAACCCCGACTGCACAGGAGTCTGTCCATGCAGTTTTCTCGAACACACCGTAAAAAGATTCGTAGCCGAGGCGGTTACCGATAGCATATTTATTCCTGTTCTTTTCAGGTATTTCCCAGGGACATCGTAGGTCAGACCGATATTCTGACATTGCAGGTAATTGCCGTTCACCACCCTTTGGTCGCCGTAGTCATACATATCCCAGGCATTCTCAGCCAACAGAACATCATTCCCGACTTCCACCCGGGAATTATAATAACGGGATATCGCCGAATTACCGTTTATCAAAGCGGGAATAATCGTATGGCGTTCATCGCCTGCATAGCGCCATCTATCCAGCAGTTCTTTATTGACATTATTCAGTACATTAAAATTAACCCCGTCTTCAAACATACGGAATAGCCGTACTTTTGATCCCAGACTATAGGTAAATGACATATTCAATCTCAGGCTTTTATATCGGAAAGAAGTGTTCAGTCCTCCCTGAATTTTCGGATCCCGTTGCCCCGAAGGAGTCAGCACAGTAGTATATACATCATACTTACTCATACTATTGAAGATCTCTTTCCTTTCCAATAAATTATCAAACATCGGGCCACCATCCTCAGGATTCAAACCCATAAAACGGTAGGAATAGAAGGTGCCCACAGCATGGTCCTTAGTCAAGGCATTACCGGAAAGGAAATCACCGAGCTCATACTGTTCGGCTCCCGGCTGTGTGTTCATTTCATTGAAGACACGCGACAGTGACGTCGACACTGTCCAGCGGAAATCCGACGTAGAAATCGGCGAGGCCGTCAGGTCGACACTGAAACCGCTGTTTCGGATTTCCCCGGAATTAATCACATAGGTTTGCTGTCCATTGACGGAAGAAATGGTTTTATTCATAAAAGCATCCTTCGTCAGTTTATAATAATAAGCACCGTTCACTTGCACAGCATCATGAAACAATCCGAAGTCCAAACCGATGTTGAACGAACTGGTTTTCTCCCATTTCAATCCCGGATTGGGATATACCTGCACTTGCGATACCAACTCATTATAATGAGCATCGGTAGGCAGCTTTTTCAAGATCATCACAGGCGATTGTCCGTCCAGCATATTTCCTTGATATCCGTACGACAACCGCAAAGCTAAATTACTCATCCAGCGCGAATTCATTCCGGTATGTTCGGAAATATTATAAGAACCGGACACCGACCAAATGGGCAATAATTTTTCATTACTCCGGCTACCGAATTGATTAGAGCCGTCGATACGGGTATTGGCATTCAGTGTAAAATAATTACGGAGACTATAAGACAATGAAAAATAAGCTGAAATCATATTGGATAAACCATCCACGACAAAAGGCTGGTTGCCCGTAATCCATTGTTTATACTGGGGATAATCGTCCAGATTGATATTCGTAGCGAACTGCTTACCGCGATCTTCATAATATCCGCGGTCCGTGCGGGAGTAGCCGTTCACCCGGGTCGAACTCGCCTCATACCCCAGATTGGCTACCACATTATGCTGAAGATCGCTGCCGAACGTTTTGCTGGCGTCAATTTGCAAACGTCCGGTATACGAATTATTGCGCGTATAGCTTTTATTGAGTTCTCCTCCGAAAGGACAAGCCGAAGAGGTATTCGGCCCCTTAGGAGCTTCTACTCCATAATCCGACCGCCGTAGTTCGGCAATATAATTGGTCCTGTCACCCCAATAATCCTCCAGTTCCGTCGAAGAAGTCTGATATGAAAGAACAGCCCGGACATTCAGCCAATCGGCAACCTTATAATTCAGATTGACATTCAGTGAAATCCCCGAACCTTCTTGCTGCATACCGCTGTTTTCCAATTCATTCAAGATATTATAATTGAAACTGTCGTTATCCTTTCTATAATAAAAATACCCTTCTTTTTCATAAGCGGGAATAGCGCGGCTACTAGTATAGGCATAGTCCACGGGCGCGATGGAAGACTGTTGATAATGCCGTTTGCTCACATTGCCCAACAGCGACAGCGAAGCCGTAAAACGTTCGGAAAAATAAGCATCGAGATTAAGATTGGCCGTATACCGTTCATTATCGGCTCCCCGGATGACATCGTTCTCCTTATTGTAACCGATTGAAGCATAATAGCGCATTTGTCGGCTTCCTCCGGAGATACTCAAAGTATGCTGATGCGAGAATACGTCTTTTGTCAGCAAATCGAACCAATCCGTATTCATCGTTTCCAACTCCCGTAGTCCGCTTTCAAACTCTCCGCGAGTAATCTCCCCCCGATACAACCGTGCCAGCATTCCTTCGTATCCCAATTCCGGCATTCCGGTCGGAAATACATGATGAGATTCCGCCAATTCCTTAGAAAATCCGATCCTTTCTTTCGAATTCATGACATTGATTTTCCGGTCCGTATACCGGGGTCGCATTTTAAAGGTTCCCGTCACATTATAACGGACTTGCAGCTCTCCGACCTGGCCTTTTTTGGTAGTAATAACGATCACCCCGTTGGCAGCCCTCGATCCGTAAAGAGCAGTAGCCGATGCATCTTTCAGGATGTCGATCCGGTCGATGTCCTGGGGGTTCAGGCCAGAGATTGCATTACCGATGCGGTTGATATAATCCGGATCGTTCACCTCCTCCGCAGGTATGGGCACAGGATCATTGACAATGATACCGTCCACCACCCAAAGCGGTTCACGATTACCGATCAAGGTAGAGGTGCCCCGGATACGAATGCGGGGCACTACGCCAACTTCGCCCGAATTGGTCATTAACATCATATCCGGTACGCGCCCTTGTAACATCTGATCGATCGAATTTACACCGGGGATCATAATGTCTTCAGCCCTTACCGAAGTGACGGCACTGGTTAGTTTCTTCTTGTCGATCACCTGATAACCCGTCACCACCACCTCATCCATATGTACATGATCTTCTTCCAGCACCACCGTCATAAAATTCTGTCCGGTATAATTCATTCTCTTCGTTTTCATACCGATAAAAGAAAACTCCAATACAATAGGTCGTCCGTCGATAAAAGAAAGCTGAAAATTTCCTTCCGCATCCGTAGCCGTACCCCAGGCATGCCCTTGTACAACAACAGTCACGCCTGGCAATGGATCACCCTTGCGGCTTACCACTTTTCCCTTTACCTGGACCGGCTTCTGTTCGTCCTGACACTTACGGATAATGATCAGGTCATTTTCTATCTCATACGATAAACCGGTATTTAACAAGCTATAATCCAATATTTCTTTGA
>CAJKZL010000152.1 GCA_905204385.1 uncultured Odoribacter sp.
ATTTCAGCTCATCGTTGGGTAGAGCCATTAAATGAGAACCGATCCAGTTGTCGTAGGCTTGGGTCTGATTGTAACTGAACATGGCTAAAGCCTGATATGGATTGAAGTTCTGGGCTCCGGTATAACCGGTTGAGGCACGTAGTTTAAATTGTTTCAGCCATTCTGCCTGCTCCATAAAATGTTCTTTATGAAAATTCCATCCGATACCTGCCGACCAGAATTGGCCCCACCGCTTATCTTGTCAGAAACGGGAAGAGGCACTGGCACGATAGGACAAATCAGCTAGGTAACGATCGTCGTACGAATAGTTTAAAGCGGACAAGATACCTATTTCGCGGCTGACAGACTCATTTCCCACCGGAGGATAATCGCTCTTATTGAATCCGAGACCCGAAGTGATAAAACCGTTCTTGTCATTCGGAAAACCGCCCATCGTAAAAGTAACTTCTTCCGAACGGCTTTGCTCCATCTTGTAGTTCAGGTTTAGAAAGAGTTGATGCTTATCCAATAACAAAGAATAATTGGCCGTGATATCCATGTTGATATTGCTGCTTTCTCCCTCTAATTTACTGTATGTGCCTTTTTCAAAAAATTTATCTTCCGAATATCCCAGGAATCTGGTATGTGAGGCCGGATAAAAGTCTTCCCTTGCATTGAGGGTTTTCGATAACCCCAAACGTCCGATAAACTTCAAGGCGGTCAATGCCTGCCATTCGATATAAAAGTTATTGGTAATACCGGAATACTTACTGAAATTTTTAGTACCGATGGTAGCATTCCATAACGGATTTCCGCGGGTAACTCCGACCCGGCCACCGCCTCCGGTAGAACCTGCAATTTGCTTCAATTCCCCATTTTTATCATAAGGCGTCCAGTAAGGATTCAATTCCGCATATTCGGCAAAAGAGCCATAGGGAGAATCATTGGCACGGTTCAGGGTGGTACTCAACTGATTCCGGAATAGCAGGTCTTTATAACGGTAAGCTAAGGTAATTCCTCCCGTAAATGTTATCCGTTCGGACCCTTTCATGACCCCTTTGATTTCATTATAAAGCAAGTCCACGCCATAACGAAAATGCTCGTCTCCGCCGTCCATATATAGCGAATGCCGATGACCGACACCTGTACGCAAAGGTTGGGCCAGCCAATCCGTATTCACACCGCGTTCTATTTCCGATTGGATATTGTTCAGATATTGTTCCCAAAACCAAGGGTCTGAGTAACGTCCGTGGACCTTGTCCACTTCGTATTTTTCACGTGCATCACAAAGATTATAGCCTGTCAGGTCGGGAACCGTCAAACTCAAGTCTCCTTTGTACGAAATTCTCATTTTCCCGGCTTTCGGCTGACGGGTTTCGATCACCACTACGCCATTGGCCGCTTTGGCCCCATAAATGGCTTTTGCTGCAGCATCTTTCAGCAATACAATGGTTTCTACCCGGTTCATATCCAAATCGTAAACCGTCGTAATATCCGTTTCGAAACCATCTAAGATAAAAAGCGGCTGATTGGGATTTCCGTTATAAGTCCCTTTTATATCGGGCATGGATTGTTGGCCACGCAACTGAATTTGGGGGGCTTTGTTCGGATCCGAACCGAAATCATTGTTTTCTATAATATGAAAAGCCGGGTCTAAACTTTTCAGGGATTGTAAAACATTTTGGTTCCCCATTTTCTGTAGTTCTTCTTTCTTTATGGTCGTTGCAGCACCGGTATAACTCTCTGTTTTACGGGTAAAAATACCGGTAACGACAACCTGTTCCATTTCAGTTACGTCGGTTTGCAGGGTCACTTTTATTTCGGATTCGCCTTTATAAGGGACCTCTTTGGTTTGCATGCCGACGAACGAAAATACCAGGACTACATTTTCTTGTGAAGGAAGTGATAATTTAAATTTCCCTTCTGTATCGGTTGCACTTCCCAAAGAAGTCCCTTTTACCAAAACGGTCACTCCGGGTAAGGGTGCTCCATCCGTGTCGGTCACTACGCCGGAAATCGCCAGGGGCTCTACCGGTTGTACGGTTTTGTCTGTATTCTGTTTGATGACATATACTCCGTCCACTTTCGAAAAGCCAAACCCTGTACCTTCCAGAATTTTGCTCAGTATCACCTCGATAGGTTGATTTACGACTTCAAAATCACTACATTTCCGGTCCCCGATAAGCTGTTTGTTAAATAAGATATCCACACCGGTCTGATCTTTAAACTTGATCAGCACATCATTTAAATTTTCAGATTTCACGACAAATGTTACTAGTTTTGTGTCATTATCCGTGGCTGCATAAGACAACGAAACAATGAACATCAGTTGTACAACCATGAACATTTTTCTTAAGAATTCAGGCAAGAAATACCTGTCAGGTGCTTTTTTTTTCATACATTTGTTTATTAATTCGTTAATATTAATGAATGTATAGAGAATGCCCTCTAAAGTTTCCCGACTGCAGAAGCATTCTCTATTTTTTATTTTCTTTTCACAGTAATGCGATGGTTATCGATCAAAAATGCAATATCCGCACTTTCTTCAAAAAAACGCAGCAAAGTCCCGATCTCACCATACCGGCTCAAAGAACCTGAAAATTGCAACTGCTTCAATGCCGGGTCTTCAAAAACGATCGTTACATTATACCACCTCTCCATATCCCGGGCGATCGATTCCAAGGTCTTGTTCTCAAAACAAAAGCGGTGATTTTTCCAGGCTATTTCATTGTATATTTTTACTTTTTCCAAAGTAGGTTCACTTTTCCCTTCGACGAGGCTCAACCGATAGCCGGGCCGAAGTTTAAGTTCTGTTATATTGTCGTTGCTGAACCCGATGACGCCTTCGACTAAAGTTGCCTTCAATTGTCCTTCATCGGCGTAATGCTTTACGTTAAACTCCGTTCCGTAAACTTTTATCTTCCCCAAATCCGTTTCAACAATAAAAGGTTTCCGGTCATTTTTCGCTACATCGAAATAAGCCTCTCCGGATAAAAAGACCCTTCTTTCGCTATCCGCAAAGGAGGTCGGAATTTTCAACCGTGAATCTGAATTCAGCCAAACCATTGTTCCGTCACTCAACTTCACCTGATATTCTCCCCCCCTCGGTATAACGATCGTATGATAATCTACCTGAGTCAACTGCCGTTCCATATATCTGATCATTCCGGAATCCTTTTCAATCGTAAATCCTTCCGTTCGATAGGGTAAAGAATCGGCCAACAAATCGATATCCACTTTTTCGCCGTTCGATAATAGAATAATTGCTTTCTCCTTGCCCGGAAAGATAGATCCGGCAATCCGGCTGTCGGTTCCTGTCTTTCGTTTTTCTCTCTGCAACAACATAATCCCACCTCCCACGGTCAATAAAATTAATAGACAGGCTACCGAACGATATACATGTTTCATCATCTTCCGCCATCTTACTTTCCGACCATTCCGTACATAGTCGTCAAAATGGGCTATCATTTTATCTACATCGGTATGCAAATCATAAGTTGTATCATCCGACGACCAAACCCGGCACATTTTTTCATAATAGGCTTTATGCCGTATATCCCGGGCCAACCATTTTTGAAATAGGACTTCTTCTTCAGAAGACAATGTTCCGCGGGCACTTTTCAATAATACTTCCCAACGAATCGAATTTTTTTCCATAGACCACGCTTTCTTTTTCTTATTTTAATTAACATGGAATCTAAAAACGGAGGACATCGTATATTAGAAAAAAATTATCTTTGCCGAAAATATCATGGCAAGAATAGAGCAATACATAGAAAAAAGTAATTTAGGGCTTCGGATAAAAAAAAGAGATCTGGATGCTTTTCATGAATTGTATAAAACTTCATTTATGCCTTTGCAACATTATGCCATGCGTTATCTTTACGACTGGAAACAAGCGGAAGATTTGGTACAAGATGCTTTTCTATCTCTGTGGGATCATCTGGAAAGATATGATGAAAAACAACCCATATTTTATTACATGCTCGGTATTATTCGGAATAATTGCCTGAATTATTTGCGGGACCTGGAGATTCAATGGAAGCATCAGGATAAGATCATCGAGGCGATGTTATTCTCCGGTATCGAAGATATGGAAATCGATGAAGATATTCATGAACGTTTAAAAGCTATCCTGGATACATTACCTGAAAAACAAAAAGAGGTCGTATTACTCCATATTGTCGAGAAGAAAAAGATCAAAGAAATTGCAGAGCAGATGAATATTGCAGAAACTACAGTGAAGACTCATTTCAAACGAGCCATGACAATATTGCGGAATAATTTTAAACTTATTCTCTTCGGGATATAATACGATTATAAACTTTTTTCTTTATTGAATTTCTCCTAAAAGGAAACTCATTCTTTAAACTCTATTTTCATACTCCCATGAAGCCTTGGCCCTATCTTATGCTTACATTAATCGTTAGGGGCAGCTTACTTGCCGACCACTGTCAATATAATTTTTCTTCATCCACATTCCCCGGGATAGAGGCGTCGAACCAGGAAATATCGGTTTTATTGTAAACCCATTTTTCGTAATTGTGGTAGGCTTCCGTGATGTTCACTTCTTCGCGGGGGTATCTCCAGGCCGGCTCCTGGGCAGAGGAACGGGGGAAATCCAAAACCCAGGGATAAAAATTATCCATGCGGTAGTAAATCGCTTCATCGGGTTTCGAAAGGTCGCTTTTGGTTCCGAAAAGGGTGAAATCCATATGAGCCGTCGGAGCATGGTCCACCAGGTGAATTTCACACGATCTCCCATTGACAAAAATAAAAGGATTCATTTTCAACAGCGAAATATAATCCACCGGAGTCTTAAAAGCCAATTGTAAGGAGGTAGGCTCGCAGGTGACGCTGACTCCCTCGGGCTTGGTGTTCAGATAACCGTCGTTCTTTCCGAAAGCCGTATTTACATTTTCCCATACAATCACCGTTGCCTTTTCATTTCCGGCTTCCAGATAGGCCTCCCCGGTCGGCTTCAACTCCACAGCAGCGGATTCTACCGGAAGCTCTACTCCGAAACCGATACGGGTATATGCGGCAGCGCCTTTGGCTATGGGCGTGTAATCCAACCGGATATGAGTGATCCTGTTCTTTTCATCCTTGGCCAGACCATAAGCATAGTTCACGACAAAATCGTTGAAGTCGTAATCGCCTTTCGAAGGCCATTGGTCTTCAAAGGCCAAAGTACCGTAAGAAAATTCCGTCGGCACTACCTCTTCGATCACAGGGATATCTTCTTCGGGTTTTACGGCCAATACCGGCGAAGAGGTCACTTTCATAATCACATCGTTAAAATCGAAATCCGAACGGGGGTCGTCCGTACGGCGGATGTCGAATCCCATGATGCAGCAATTGTTATCGGGATTAGCCCGGATGATCGCCTGTGTCGTCTTCGGTTCTGCAGCATTCAGGACGGGAGTCGAATAATAGAAGCCTTCGGGACGATTGGTTACAGCCTGTGGAAAGCCGACATCTTTAAATTTGTAAGCTTCGTTGGCTGTTACGGATTTTCCTTTTTTTGCGATGCCTTCCCTGGCTACGGCAATACTGATACGGGTTCCCTTGGGGAATATCGTATGATATTTCTCCCCGTCCCAGTATAAGAGTTGTACTTTCAAGCCCTGAGGACAATGTAACTGATTCGTATTGGGGAGTATGAGAGTCATATGAAGATCGGACACATCGTCCCGGCCCGTTAAATCTCCTTTATGATAATTGTAATAGGCCAGGGTATTGTATGTCGTCCGGTTGTCCACATAAAATCCGCCGTCGCCGATATAAGTGACCCATACTTCCGCCCCATTATCGTCGGTCACCACCAAGTCCGGACTTTTGGTCAGGTCTTCGGTGACCACATTTTGCTTTTCAGGATACCAGCTATTGATGAGGTTTACCAATTGGGGAGAAACATTCTCCTGAGACACCAGCGCAGAACCGCCCACCAAGGGTATACCGTTGCGGCCCAATTCGCTATCCCGGTAAGGAACATACAAATCATATAAATTACTGATCTTCGTAAATTCACATCTGCCGACAATATCTTCTTCCGTAAGAGAAACCTTAGCGGCAGAAGCAACATATTCAAAAGCGACGCCTTCAAATTCCAAAGCCACCCTTTCCTGCACATCCACCGATTGCATCGCTCCATAACCGGCAGTCAAAGGAACGACATAGAGCGTGGAGGCATTTCCCGGCACCATGAATTTATCGTTAAGCTGACCGTTAGCGTCGGTATAGCCGATATACACAGGGGTAGTTTCACCGATGCAGCCGTCCCCGGAATAGGGAGGTTCAAGATAAACTCCGAACAATACCCCTTCTCCCGGTGCATTCTCCCCGGAAAGAGCTTTTACCGAAAGAGAAACTTCGGTTTTCAATCTAAAATTAAAACTCAGGTCTAAAGTCTTGTCAGGAGTAGGTTCAGGCGAATCTCCTTTGAAAATCTCTTTCCTGGAACAAGAAACAGACAATATGCATAATAGATAAAAAATAATCCGTCTCATACAATTTTATATAAAAACATAAGGAATCAGGATGCAAAAATAAGAATAAATTTTTAATATATAATTCTTATTACCGCTTTTTATAGGAATTGATAATCAGAAACAAAGCAAGTATTTTTATTTTTGTCGGAATACGGTTACCGGATCAGCATGAAAGCCCCTTTTTTAACGTATTGTATAGGATTTACTTTTTCCGAACCTTTCGCCGTAACGATGTAATAATAGGTTCCGGGGCTTGCATATTTCCCGTTTATTCTGCCATCCCATCCGGCATCGGGATCGGACCATTCGAACACTTTCCTGCCCCAGCGGTTCAGAACGACCGTATGAAATTCCGTCACCGACCAGGCTTTGACCTGAAAGACGTCGTTCACGCCATCGCCATTGGGAGTAAAAACATTAGGCACCTCCACGAGCGACCCGATGACATTCACATACATGGCCGGAGTAGTGTCCCGGCATTGATTCCCTTCTGCGTTTATGGCGATCAAATGCACCTTATAACGCCCGGAATGTTCGTAGGTGTAAGACATTTCTGCCTGCGTCCGGATCTGCTCATCCAGTAAGCTATCCTGAAAATCAGACGATAG
>CAJKZL010000153.1 GCA_905204385.1 uncultured Odoribacter sp.
CAAAAAGCGATTAATTCAGTAATTACGAGAGGGCTGTGGCCATATTAGACGGCAAGGTGCTGAATATAAATCAGGTGGTATTGATTACAGATAAATTAAAAGGGTAGTAATCTACCGGTAAGTGGTTATATGAGAAATATAAAAGAGATTATTTGAAAAGTCCTTATACCGAGGCTTTGGACGAAGTTTATCGGAGGGCATCGCGCTTGGCTCCGGGAAGTGAGGCTCCTGACTTTACATTGACAGATGAGGCGGGAGATAAGGTGTCGCTTTCAGATTTCCGGGGGAAAGTGGTGTATATCGATTTTTGGGGAACGGGCTGTGGGCCTTGTATGTATGAGTTTAAGGTGGCAGCTCCCGCTTTGGAAGAACAGTTCAAAGATAAAGAGGTGGTGTTTATGAATATTTCCGACGACAAGAGTGAAAAAGTGTGGAAAGAAACAATTGCAAAGTTCGGTGTCCGCGGGATTAATCTGATCGATACCGGGGACCGGAAAGTCGGTAAAATGTATATGGTTTCCGGCATTCCTCATTATGTGTTGATCGGGAAAGACGGGAAAATTATCGACGCCTCAGCTCCCCGCCCCAGCATGGGCGTGGAAACGATGATTGAAAAAGCATTGGCCGACTGAAAACGAGGTCCAAAAAAATCTCCGAAAAGTCGGCAATTCGAACCTTTTCGGAGATTTTGGGTCTCTTAAGAGACCCGGTTTAAGGCCGGGTGATGACGCCTATTTCAGCAATGCCGGAGGTAGTGGCGGTGCCATGAATTTTCTGTGGTGTAAGTTTAAGGTAACGACCTGTTTCCATAGGAAATTCTTTTTTCTGCCATACCGGGGAATTGACGATATTGGAGAACTCGCCTTTCGATACAGTGATCCATTTTTTGCCGTCCTTGCTCAGGGAGAAGACATATTCCAGAATCGGTGCGTTGTCCGGTTGGTTTTGTGCGGGTAAATAGGTGAATCCTGTCAATGGGTAAGCCTGGCCCAGATCAATGACTAATTCTTGATTGCGGGGCAATTTGTAAAAAGTAAGCGGGTTGTCGTCGATTGCTGTTACATCTCCTCCTGCTTCCGGCATAGACCAATCCGTTTTGGGAATGTCATATGTCGCAGTGCTTACAGGGCCGGTTCTTTTGTTGCTGCGGTCGTAAGAGACAGCTTTTATCGTAGCCTGCGATAAAGCAAAGGGTTCTTGGTAGAGCCGGGATAAGGTATCGGGAAGGTTCCCGTCCAGGGTATAATGAATTTCACAGTTTTCATCGGTGGTGCTTATTGTGACCCTACCGTTTTTATCCCTGCCGATATGGGGAGCCGTCAGAAGTTTCGGGGCATGATAGAAAGCCACCGTAGAGATCAAAGGGCAGGCTTTAGCATTTCGGATGTTTAATTTTAATTCCTTGGTGGTGAAATCCGGTGTTCGTAAAATTCGTTTATAGCCGATAGTGGTTGCTTCGGTAACGATTTTCCATTCTCCGTCGATTAATGCTTCTACATCGAATCGGCAGACTCTCTGTCCGAATGTGATGGGTTCCTGCAATAGGATACGGTTGAGGGTGACAGGTTCCGGAAAGGTGAAAGTGAGAGTTCCCTGGCGACAACTATCCGGCGTCCCCCAAAAGGTTTGAGGGTCATTGTCCAGGACTTTGCCGGCATTGAAGTTGCTGCCCCTTTCACTGTTTGCTCTGGCTGTTGCTCCTTGGGCTAAATTTGTTCTGAAATCCGCATCCAATGCTGATTTGAAAGCGACCAGGCGTTCGATATCCTCATCCGCTATCCGTCCCCGTTTGTCGGCCGGTACATTGAGTAGAAGACTGGCATTGCGTCCGACGGAATGATAATAGATGTCCAATAAGTGGGGTAAGGATTTTACCTGGCTGTCCTGATTGGAGTGATAGTACCAACCAGGCCGGATGGAAACATCCACTTCGGCAGGTAGCCTATGGGTGCCGTCCTCGTGGCCTTCGGTCAATTGATTGGAATTGGGGCATCCCGGCCAAAATTCATTTCTTCTGAGCAGCGACCAGTTGGTTTTTCCCGCATATCCTCTTTCATTGCCGACCCATCGGACATCCGGACCCGCATCGCTGAAAATGACGGCATAGGGTTGTAGCTCATGCGACAGGTTAAAAGTGGTGGGCCAGTCATAGTACTTTTGCCGGTCGACAGAGCGGGTTTCATTGGCCCCGCCGTAATATCCGCTTCCACCGTTAGCACCGTCGAACCACACTTCAAAAATGTCGCCATACTGGGTGAGGAGTTCTTTCAACTGTTGACGGAATATCCCGATGTATTCGGGTTTACCGTAGTGGGTATTATTGCGGTCCCAGGGAGAAAGATAAACCCCGAATTTCAGTCCGGCTTCCCGGCAAGCATCCGAGAGTTCCCGGATTACATCTCCTTTTCCGTTTTTCCAGGGGGAATTTTTCACCGAATGTTCGGTGGTCGAGGTGGGCCAAAGGCAAAAACCATCGTGATGCTTGGCAGTAATGATCACTCCCTTCATGCCGGCTTGCTTAAATACCTTTACCCATTGTCGGCAGTCCAGATCGGTGGGATTGAACAGAGCCGGATCTTCATCGCCCATACCCCATTCCCGTCCGGTGAAAGTATTTATATTGAAATGTACAAAGGCATAAGTTTCCAGACTGTGCCAGTTGAGTTGTCCCTGAGAAGGCACCGGACCATGAGGTGCCGGGATTTTACCTGTGTTACACGAAAAACAAATAATAGCTAAAATGAATAAAATGGCTGTTTTTTTCATCGCATTCAGTGGTTAGAGTTTCTAAAATGTCCTTTCATCTCCCCCTCTTTTTTATCTTTCATCTATAATCTTTAAACTTTCATCTTTAAACCTTACCCCACCCACCACTACCCTAAGAGCAAAGCGGATAAACGACCTCATCCGGGTCGGACTGGTCATACTCTGGCAAGCCTTGGTAATTTCCCGGATAAAGCAACCTGCACTATTGGAAAATCACAAAAAAGTTCGGATATTTACCTCAAACGTAAACACTTGTAACCGGAAGAAAATTTCGCACCATTGACATAAACCAAAATCAACACTATGAACGAACTCATTATAGGCATAGGCGAAATCCTTTGGGACAAATTGCCCGACGGTAAAAGGCTGGGCGGCGCCCCGGCAAACTTTGCCTGGCACATCGCACAGGCCGGATTAGACAGCTACGTAGTCAGCGCCATCGGAAACGATGAGGAAGGCGACGAAATCCTCCAAGCGCTGAAACACAAAGATCTGCATCATCTCCTCACCCGGACTCTCTACCCCACCGGAAGCGTAGATGTCGAACTGGATCCACAGGGCGTACCCCGTTATCAAACTCATGAACAGGTGGCCTGGGACTACATCCCCTTCACCTCCCAACTCGAAGCCCTGGCCGCCCGCACCCGCGCCGTCTGCTTCGGCTCGCTGGCGCAACGCAATGCCGTCACCCGCGCCACCATCGACCGCTTCCTCAATGCCATGCCCGAGGGGGAAGACCGGTACAAAATATTCGACATGAACCTCCGGCAACACTATTACACCCCCGCACTGTTGCAAAACTTACTTCGCAAATGCAACATCCTGAAATTAAACGACGAAGAGCTGCTCACCGTCAAATCCCTGTTCGGCTACGCCCAAACAGACTTCGGGGACATTTGCCGCCAACTGCTCGCCGACTATAACCTGAAAATCCTCATCCTCACCTGCGGCACCGACGGCAGTACCATCTTCACCCCCGAATCCACATCGTTCTACCCCACTCCCCGCGTGGAAGTACGCGACACCGTAGGTGCCGGAGACTCATTCACCGCCGCTTTCACCGCCACCCTGCTCAAAGGCTTACCCCTCACCGAAGCCCACCGCCGCGCCGTGGAAATTTCCGCTTACGTCTGCACCTGCGACGGTGCTATGCCGGTTTGGCCGGGGAAAGTTTAAGGTTTAAAGTTTAAAGTTTAAAGATGAAAGATTATAGATGAGGGATTAGGCGTATGTTTTCAGTTAATAAGGAAAGGAAGTTGTTTTTTTAACCGGGAAGTGAAGGAAAGTTCAGGCATTGCTGTAACTTCGAAACTTTCCCGACCAACGCTTCTACAACGTGCCTTGCTTGAAGTTCAGGCACTGTTTATAATTTTGAATCTCCGTCGCATAATACACAAGCTACGGAGATAAAGACAACATCTCTCCGATTAATGACAAGGGTAGCAACGGATCTGCGGGTAACATACAAGCTTCAAATTCTTCGTAATCTCATCATAATTTCACATGCCGTACCCCTTCTTCACCGCAATTTACCTTTGAGGTATGCTATAGCACGACCGGTGGCAGCATCTGTTTTCCTTTTAAAATAGGAATCATAACTCTCCCCTACTTCAATATCAGGCAAAAATCCTATACCGACAAATTCCGTACCGTCGGGGGCTGTATCGTGTTTTGAACAGATGTTTGCGTAGGAACATCCCGGAAGCAATTCCACTCGTACTCCGTTGCCTGTACTGCCACCCGTTTTACTCCCAATCATCGGACCGCGTTTCATCCCCTTGAATACTCCGCAGAAATCTTCAGCTGCCGAAAAGGTTCCGGCATTGATCAGCACGGCAATAGGTTTCTCGTAAATGGTTTTGTCCTGTATGGGATCCATATAATCGTTATCCTGTTCGTACCAGGGCTGTTTCATTCCCCAGGATGCCCAGGCCGGAATATACTGCGGACTGCGCCACGAATCGGTTTTGATTTTTTCCTTAGTGAAATGTCTGAGAATATAATCGGCATAACCCGAATTTCCCCCACCGTTGTTCCGGATGTCGATGATGAGCGCATCCGTTGTTAGGATATGGGGATATAATGAATCGAATTCAACCGTAACATTCGAATTATTAAAACTTTTGATCGTGAGGACACCGATGTTTTTAGGCAGGACTTTCCATTCAATGGCCTTCTCTCTCTTTTGCAAGTCCCAGTCATCGGTTCCGGATAGGTAAGTGATGGAAAAGTCTTTCTTTCCGTCTCCGAATCCCATGACGATGGATTCACCCTGTGGGTTCTTGGTCAGGGCAAAGTCTCCGTAGGTCTTGTACTCCGTCCATTGAGGGGTTGAGGAAGATACATAAGGGGCGATTTCCTGTTGAGCATATTTAAAGACATTTTTCCCATCGATGGAGGTGATTTCTACCCCCCGTTTTACTCCTTTCTTTATCATCTCGGAGCTGTACACCTTATCCACATAGACGTGTCCGTCAATGAGTATTGTGGTAAAAGGTGCAGGGATCATCCTGGTGCATTGGCTGTATACTTAGGTATGTCCGTCGTGTACCGAAGCAGCCATTTTCTGTAACAGCCGTGTATATTCCCAATCGTTTTGGGCAGCCATAACCTGCGGAATCATGGCCACATACAAGCTGTCCCAGTCTAGTTTCACCCTGTCCATAAAGACAAAATTCCTTTGTATTCCCGCCCAAAGCCGGCTTAGTCCCAGCATCCGTTTTTCACAATCTCCGGCATGAGGGAAACGCTCGCGGGGGACGTAGTCGAGATAGTTCAATGTCGTCCAGTTTATCGGTATACAGATCTCGTCCGTTGTAACTGCTTTTAAGAAAAACAAGGTGTGTTGTTCATCGTACTGATAACCGTAGTAAGTTCTGCTGACTTCTTCCAATGTTTGCGCACCCTCATCACTAAACCGTACAAATAAAGAATCCTGATATGACTCAAAAACGGCCCTCACAGCAGCGACTTCCTCGGGTTTTACGTGATGCAGCGTAATCCTCCGCCCACTTGTCCAGCCTCTGCCCTTTCCGCGTCCCCAGGTATATCCGTATCCCCACCCGGTGTATTTTACACTATCCGATAGTGCCTCCTGGCGGGAGGCTAAATGACAGAATATGGAATCCAAACGGTCTGTATTGACTTTTTCCTGGGCGAATACCGGTTCCAACAAACCGGTAAAATAGAATACGAATAAACACCATGAAACAATCTTCGTCATATCGATTTTTTAATAATCATTAAACTCAGGCAGATCATATAACAACAACCTATTCCTTCTTGTGTCCCCCGCAACCGCATCGTTTGAAGATATTAGCCGACAAATCCGTAAGTCCTCCCGCCATAACACAATTTCGCAAAATAAGACAAAATATTTGATTTTTCACAACTTACCCCTAAAAAAGCTACAACCATGCGACAGCCTCATCCGGAAAATGGTTGTATCGCTAATCGTTAAATTAGGAAAAAATTTATTTCCTTTGCAAAACAAGTTATCGGTACGGCAAACGGAATGAACAAAGAAATATCGTTGGGCACAAACTTTAGCGGAACAGGTAGTCCTCAAAGCTGTCGGTGCAGACGGTACACGTGTCGAAATTCAACAAGATAAAGAATAATATGAACCCTTTCACCCTTAAAAAAATGTTTTTATCAGGCTGGTTAATCTTATCCGGCCTGATTACCGCCCTCGGAACAAACGTTCAAAACCCGGTAGTCATCGGAAATGCCCGTTTCACCTTCATCACCCCCGGACTGGTCCGCATGGAATACGCCCTCGACGGCAAATTCGTCGACGAACCCACCCTGTTCGCCGCCTGCCGTAACACGGATTTCCGCGACTATCAAGTCGAAAGCACCGCCCCCAAGCGCTATCGCCTCACCACTTCACAGATGCGGATTGAATTTCTGGACAATGGTTTCCCCTTCGGACAAACCAACCTCAGCGTACACTTCAAAAACGACGGCAAAGACAAAACCTGGAAAATCTACATGACAACCGAAAGTGGCAACCTGGGCGGAGCGGTGGAAACCCTCGACAATGTCGACGGGCCGATAGACCTTCAGGAAGGTCTACTCAGCCAAAACGGCTGGTACACCATCTTCGACACCAACAAAGAAATCCTCAAAGACGGCTGGGTACAATCCCGCAGTCCGCAACATGTGCAGGACATCTATCTCTTTGTATACGGCCGGGACTTCAAATCGGCCCTCAAATCCCTCCAGGCCGTCTGATGTCCTGTACCCTTGTCCAGTAAATACGTTCAAGGTTCCTGG
>CAJKZL010000154.1 GCA_905204385.1 uncultured Odoribacter sp.
AAGGATAAAGCTGTATTTTCCCATAAGCAGCAGGATAAAGGCTCCGGATATTCCGGGCAGGATCATGGCACAAATCGCAATGGCTCCGGAAAGGAGGATAAACCACCATGTATTGGGAGTCTCTGCCGGGGTCGCGACGGTAATGGTGTAGGCCGCACAGGCTCCCGCCAGCAGGGAGAGAATGGTAAAGACGTTCCAGGTTTTGATTTCCTTGCCCACCAGTAGGGAAGAAGCGATGATGAGACCGAAAAAGAACGACCAGATGTACAGAGGATGGTGTGCCAGCAGCCAGGTCATCAGCTTAGCCAATGAAAAAATCGAAATGCCGATGCCTAAAATCACGGAAATCAGGAAATTCCCGTTGATTTTTTTCCAAAAATCAGCGATTCTCAAGCTGAATAGCATTTTCAAAGCCTGAAGATCGATGCTTTTGATAGAGTCGATGAGTTCTTCGTAAATGCCTGTAATAAAGGCTATCGTTCCGCCGGATACCCCCGGCACGACGTCGGCAGCCCCCATGGCACACCCTCTCAATACTAACAATAAATAGTTGCGCTGTTTTCCCATAATTGAATTGCAATCGACATTTATAAATGAGTCCTATCATTTCAAAAAAATAAATCCCGGATGGGATTTATTTTTTCAGTACGTTTCTGTGTTCGAACCTGAACAGATCGAATACCGTTTTAACAGGAGTAAAGGTGGTCAGCGGCACTTCGACGAAAACCGTGATCCAGTTCGCCATAGCGCCATTCCAGAGCCCCGGCAATTCCTGTACTTTGATTTCTTTCCCTTTGTAGGATTTATGGGTAATGAATCCTTGTTCCGGATCGATATAGTCAATCAGATCGAATTTTTTGCCTTTATAGTTTTTTACTCCGCAGACCAAATCCACCGGATTGAAGTGAGTGGAATGGTCGAATATTTTTTTCTGTTCTTTGTCTTTGAGGTTGATCTGAGCGGATTCGATAATCAACAGGCGTGAACTTCCGTCTTTGGCTTTCACCCAGAAAGGACCGCCGCCCGGTTCTCCTTCATTCTTCACCATCCCACAAACCCGGATGGGACGATCCAGCAGTTGATGCAGATGTTTGATCCGCTCTTTTTGGTCTTTAAAGGTTTTGCCTTCGGCTTCCTTGTAGCCTATGTTGCTCATAAAGGCTTCGATCTCCTGCAGTTGCTCTTCCGTCGGTTTCTTGTCGAGTATTCCCAGATAGCCGAAAACCTTTTGCTGTACGTCCATCAATGTCCCTGCCAGTAACTTCTTGTATTTTACGGTATCGGCTTTGGAGCGGTCGGGGATGACGTTGTCGATGTTTTTAATAAAGATCACATCGGCTTTCAACTCGTTGAGGTTGTATATCAGTGCGCCATGTCCTCCCGGCCGGAATACGATTTGTCCGTTTTCATCCCGCAAAATGTCGCCGTTGGCATCTACACTTACCGTATCGGTCGAAGGTTTCTGAATGGAGAAGGTCACATTGTATTTCACGTTGAACATTTTTTCGAATACCTTCGTCACTTTTTTCAGACGGCTTTTAAAGAGGTTCAGATATTCTTCCGAAACCGTGAGGTGCAGATTGGCTACTTTCCCGTCGTTGCTGTAAAGCGCTCCTTCCACGATGTGTTCGTCGAAAGCGGTTCTGACGAAATCCCGGTAGACGTGAAAATCGACCAATCCTTTGGGTGTATCTCCATAGTTGAGTCCTTTTTTACCCAATATATATTTCAGGATTTCGACATATTCGCGCTTGGCCAGCATTTTTTCGATATCTTTCCCGTCGTTCCACATGACTGCAGATAAGCGGTTGTAGAAAGGAAGCTCATCGAGTTTTTCAAAAAAACTGTACATGGTCCCGGGGCCTTTTTGTTGCACAAACTCCAAAAATTCCTCTTCGGTGCCCGTATAGGTGTCCATAAAATGGAACAGGTCTTTGAACATACGCGTGGCAGAACCGGAGGCCGGCACCATTTTTAATAGTTCACCCTTTTGCCGGAGGGTTTCGTAGTTTTCCAGCAGATTTTCTTCCACTTCAGGAGCGATGCTGAGAATGCCGTTGTCGATGGTGGCCGGTTCGGACAGGTCGACATAGTCGAACCCTTTTTCGAAATTAGCTAACTGCCGGTCGATGGTATCTGCCTTGATATCTCTTTGTTTGAAATTCTTCAGATCTTCTTTCGTGTAGTTCATTATGTAATATTGCTAGGTTAATTTTCTTCTTCGTCGTACAGGTCTTCCTGGTTGGTCAGCTCGGTTTCATAAAAATCCTCGGCTTCTTCCATGAGGGCATCGATGTCGTCCTGGATCAGCGGCTCTTCGTCTATCCAATAGATTTTCTGGTTGCTGTAGAATCCATCCAGGTCACATTGTATGATACAACGCGGATTTTCCGTGTGTACTACGTAAACTAAGTCGATTGCTTCTTGTGAATTATCCGCAATAAGAAATTTGGGTAACATGACATTTTTTAGTTTAAAATTATCAGTGACAAATATAAAGGATAAATATAATATCTTTTAAAGTAAAAGGAAGAAAAAATTAAGATTCCGAAATAAATATTCCGGAATCTTTTTCTCCTTTCGGTGGACTTGCCTGCTGAAAGGCTTGACATGTGATGAGGAAGAAGGAGGTAGAAAATAAGGAAAAGCGTAGGAGCATTGGATTATTTTTGTGTAACTTTGTCCGGATAGCTGCCGTTGTAGTGTTATGATTGCATCAGAATTAATATCGAATGTCGTTCCGGTGTTGAAGCAAACGGATACTTGTTTGCAAGCATTGAATTGGATGGAATTATTCCGGGTCTCCCATTTACCTATGGTGAGAGAAAAAGTCTATCTGGGTTTGGTGGCTGATGAACTTATCTATTCCCATGGGGATTTGAATGATCCGCTCGAAGTGTTGGCTGTACCTGTGGAAGGGACATTCGTGTATGAGAATTATCATATTTATGATGTGATCGGGCTGGTTTCTTCCCGTGTATTGTCTGTCGTTGCAGTGCTCGACCGGAAGAATAATTTTGTCGGGTCGATCATGTCGATGGATATTTTGAGGACCCTGGATACTTTGCTTTGTGCCGAACAGCCGGGCGGTATTATTGTTCTGGAAGTGAGCCGGGTGGATTATTCCATGGCGGAGGTGGCTCAGATCGTCGAGTATAACGAGGCCCGTATTCTGAGCTGTTATTTATCCTGCCACCGAAATTCCCAGCAAGTCCGGTTGACTTTAAAAGTGAATACCCTCAATATCGATCCCATATTGGATACTTTTATCCGTTATAACTATACCGTCAGGAATAGTTTTGTCACCGGACAGGAAGAAGAAGATACGTTGCGGGAACGGTATGGGATGCTGATGAAATACCTTTCGATTTGATGAAATTTTATTTATAACCTCTATCTTTGCGGAGTTTACTGAAAGAAACGGATAAAATGAGAGTTGCTGTATTTGGGAAAAAACTGGAACAATCCTTTTTGCCTAGTCTCAGACAATTGATGGATTGTCTGCGAGAGGAGGGGATCGGAGTGGTGTGCGAAGAAGGGTTTGCCCGTTTACTCAAGGACCGGTTCGACTATACGCCCGGATTTGCAGGTTATTTTAACCGGCAAGGGTTAAGCCGCGAAGAGGCGGATATGTTGCTGAGCATCGGCGGGGACGGGACATTTTTGGATTCTGTGGTATTTGTCAAAGACAGCGGGGTGCCGGAGATGGGGGTGAATAGCGGGCGTTTGGGATTTATGGCTAATGTGCCTGCGGACGAAATTCCGGAGACTGTGAAGTGTATCGCCTCCGGGCACTATGTCACGGAACGACGGGAGATGTTGCAATTGAGGGTGGATGATTCGGTGATTCCGGGTTTTGATTATGCACTCAATGAAGTGGGGATCCTGAAAGCAGCGACTTCCTCCTTGTTGAATATTCATGCTTATATCGGAGAGGTGTATCTGACCACTTATTGGGCGGATGGGCTGGTGGTGGCGACCCCCACGGGCTCAACCGCATACTCGTTAAGCGGTGGCGGACCGATCGTCAGCCCCGATTGCCGGAATATTATCCTGACTCCGATCTGTCCCCATAATTTGAGCATGCGGCCTCTGGTCGTGCCGAACGATGCGCGGATACGGTTGAAGGTGGAAAGCCGTTCAGGCGATTTTGTCCTGAGCATGGATTCCAGAATCCAAAAGATGGACGATCGCCATTGCCTGGAAATCCGGATGAATGATGTTAAATTAAGTGTCGTTGCGCTGAAAGGGCATAATTATTATGAAACCCTGCGGAATAAATTGATGTGGGGGGAAGACAGACGAAACAGCCTGAAAAATATAAACGAGGCAAATTAAGGGTGACAGAGGCTGGGAAAGCAGATCTGAAAGGACAAATGACGTGGAATAAGAAAACAATAAAAGGAATCGGAAAAATACCTTTGCTAAAGCGAAGAAGGGCTTGTTATTGTTTGTTAGCATTTGTTACCCGAATTTTCATATCTTGTTTATTACTTTTCCCGCTTTTGTTCTTATCTTTGAACGGTTTTTGTCAGCCGGGAGCTGAGATTGGAGTGATAGGAGGAAGTGGATACTATCTGGGCGAATATAATTCCAGGCAATTCGGACACCAACAGTTTTATTTGGGCGGACTTTACCGGTATAATCTGAACGACCGTTTTGCCGTGAGGGTGAATGCCGGCTTTTCCAAAATTGATATAAAGGGAAAAGTCCTGTTGCCATACGGGGATATGTATTATCCGGAGCATATCCGTCGTTCTGTGAAAGATATTTCGGGATGGGTAGAATTTAATTTCCGGAGTTTTATGGTACCGAAAACGGAGGCTTCTTCGTGTTGGTCTCCCTACATTTTTGCCGGAGTAGGATATTTTTCGGCCGGAAATGAAAGTAGTGCTTCTATACCTGTCGGAGTGGGGATGAAGTTTAATCTTTTCCGCCGGTTCTCTTGCGGAATCGAATGGGGCGCCCGGAAGTTGTTTACGGACAAAGCGGATAAATTGTATGATCCCTGGGGGACCGGGGAGACTAATTTTATCTTTAATAAAGACTGGTTTTTTGTGGCGGGGGTGACTTTCACCTACCGTTTCCCGTTGAATGCAGAATGTCATTTTTAGCGAAGGAGGGAGCCACATGGCCGGTATAGATACATATTTTTGTAGATGGATATAAAAGAAGAGATTCAAAGAGACGGATTGCCGCAACATGTGGCCATCATCATGGACGGAAACGGACGCTGGGCGCGTCGTCAGGGTTTCGACCGGATCGAAGGACATAAGCAAGGGGTGGCGACGGTGAAAAAAATAGTCGAAGCGGCCGGCGAGATAGGTTTGCAGTACCTTACATTATATACTTTTTCGCTGGAAAACTGGAATCGCCCGAAAGCCGAAGTGAATGCGCTGATGAATCTGATGGCGGATGCCATTGTGAGGGAAACTGACGAATTGATGCGTCAGCATGTCAGGATTAAAGTGATCGGACATACTACCGACCTGCCGGGAGACGTTTGGGAAAAAATGAGCCGTTTAATGGCTGCCACTGCAGAAAATACACGGGTGACTTTGACTCTCGCCCTCAGCTACGGAGCCCGCTGGGAAATTCTGGAAGCGGCTAAAAAGCTGGCTTCCGATTATCGGACGGGAAAGATTGCAGACCTGCAACAGTTAAGGGAAGAGGATTTCTCTGCCTATCTTACCACAGCTTCTGTTCCGGATCCGGATTTGTTGATCCGTACGAGCGGAGAATGCCGTTTGAGTAACTTTCTGCTCTGGCAGTGTGCCTATACGGAATTTTATTTTATCGATAAATTTTGGCCTGATTTTGAAAAAGATGATTTATATTTGGCAATCCGTAATTTTCAGACCCGGGAGAGAAGGTTTGGAATGACCGGAGATCAGATCAAAAATATCGGTCGATAGGTCGTGGGGAGAAGAAAAGCGAAGAAGATGCGACTGCTGATAAGTGATTGTGGTTTTGATATTTGAAATTTTTGAACTCTATAACGCAACCTGGTTGCTAAAAATGGATATATGGTTAGAAAAATAATTCTTGGCGTTCTGATAGCTTTTGGTAGTATTTGTCAGGTGATTGCTCAGACTATGGATACGATAGCACAACCGGAAGTATTTTATTCCAGTCCCAAGGTGTATCAAATCGGTGGCATTACAGTAACAGGGGTGGGGGAACAGTATGACCCGGAAACTTTGATCCAAATGTCCGGTCTACAGATCGGCGGTGAGATAAAAATACCCGGCGACGCCGTTACAAAAGCCATCAAACGGCTATATGCCCAGGGTATTTTCTCAGATGTATCTATATCTGTCGACCGATATGAAGGCAATAAGGTATTCTTGATCTTACATATGACGGAACGGCATAAGTTGTCCAAGATCAATTTTATCGGAGTAAAGAAATCGGAAGAGAATAAAATCAAAGAAAAAATCAATCCGACTCCCGGCACTCAGGTAACCGATAATATGATCTCCAATCTGGAGCATATCGTCGAGAGATATTTCAAAGAAAAAGGATATTACAATATCGATATCAAAGTCTTGCAAAGAGACGATCCCGAACATCCGAATTTTGTAATTCTGGATGTCAATATCGAACGGAAAAGTAAGATCAAGATCAGCGATATCGTTATTACCGGGAATAAGGAAGTGAGGGACGGAAAGCTGAAAGCAGCGATGAAGAAAACCAAGGAAAAATCCCTGAAGAATTTCTTTAAGTCTGCAAAGTATATCGAGGATAACTACGAAGACGATATATACAACCTGCTGGATAAATACTATGAATTGGGATATCGCGATGCTTCTATCCTGGCGGATAGCGTAGTGCAGGTGGCTCCTAACCGGGTAAAGATTTATATCGATGTGGAAGAGGGGAATAAATATTATTACAACGACATCACCTGGGTCGGAAATACGATTGTGGATGCCGAAAGGCTCTCCCGTTTGCTGAATATTAAGAAGGGGGATGTCTATAATAAGAAATATTTCGATAAGAGGTTGA
>CAJKZL010000155.1 GCA_905204385.1 uncultured Odoribacter sp.
GCAACTGCTGGAAGCCGGGGCTTGGGAACGGATGGGCTTCGAGTTGCAGGCAGCAGAAAAAGAAGGACAAAGGGACCTGAAAGCTCCCGAACTGATCTATGTGGAGGAGACCGGACCCTGGTTGCAGCAGTTACCGGAAGCTGTGGAAGTGGTCGTGCCTGTTGCCGTATGGAGGAGTGACCGGGTATACCGGGACCGGCTCTGTCCTTTCCTCGGTGTTGCCGATTATCTCTCCGAAAGGAATTTCCCGGAAGGGCAGCGACTTTTTGTGCAAATCACTTCTTTGAGTGAGTTGGATGAATTGCTGATGGATCGGTTGAAGCAAAATGCGAATGCTGTCCCGGTGTTGGATCTCGGGGCCCGTTATCAGTCTTACCGGAAAGCTTTTACGCGATTGTAGGATTATGGAGTGGTCAACCGGGTGTATATCCGTCTGATCCTTGAAGGGGAAGAGCAGGAGCATCTTGCCTTGGTGGCTGCTTCCCAGTTGGGGGGATTATTTCTGGACCGCTTACCGGACGGCATCTGGCTGAGTACTCCGGGGCTAGGGGATAAGGAGTATGCGATGGAACTCGCCCGGAATATATTGCAGTCGGCAGGAGTAAGGCGGTATAAAGCCGAATTTATCAGTTGTCCGGGTTGCGGCCGCACTTTGTTCGATTTGCAGGGAGCTGTCGCTAAAGTGAAACAGGCCTTCGGCCAACTGAGCAGCCTGAAGATTGCTGTGATGGGATGTGTGGTAAACGGACCGGGGGAGATGGGAGATGCCGATTATGGTTATGTAGGGGCCGGTAATGGGAAAGTGAATTTATACAAGGGGAAACAAATGGTGCGTGCCGCCATACCTGAGGAAGAGGCTATTGCAGCCTTGCGTGAACTGATAGACAGGGATAACGGCTGATACCCGCTTGTTCCGGAAAAAATGGATTGCTCCTGGCTTCGGACCAGGAGAGTGTGCGTTATCGCTTTTTTGTAAGCAAATTTCAATTGAATTAAAAAATTATTTTATGGCAGAACAGACTCCTCTAACGTTAGGAACGGAGGATATCCGTAAATTATTGATGCGTTATGCCGTACCGGCTATTGTCGCCATGACGGCCGCTTCGCTCTATAATATGATGGACAGTATTTTTATCGGACATGGTGTGGGTCCATTGGCGATAGCCGGATTAGCGGTCACTTTTCCTTTTATCAATCTGGCCGCTGCTTTCGGGTCGTTGGTGGGAGTGGGGGCTTCGACCCTGGTGTCGGTGAAGATGGGACAGAAGGATTTAAAAAGCGCCGAAGCGGTTTTAGGCAATGTGCTTTTGCTGAATGGAGTGATCGGACTGGTTTTTATGACGGTTTGCCTGATTTTTTTAGATCCCATCCTATACTTTTTCGGGGCGAGTGCCGAAACCTTGCCTTATGCGAGGGATTATATGAAAGTGATATTGTATGGCAATCTGATCACCCATATTTATATGGGATTGAACGAGGTGATGCGTGCTTCCGGTTATCCCCAGCGGGCTATGGCTGCCACTTTGTTTGCGGTGGCCATCAACGGAGTGTTGAACGCTCTGTTTATTTTTGTACTGGGTATGGGGATTAAAGGAGCGGCCCTGGGGACGATCTGCGCTCAGTTTCTGGCTTTGCTGGGAGTGCTGATGCATTTTTCGAGCCGGAAAAGTTTTATCCGTTTTCAACGGGATATTTTTGACATCAAATGGCACACCATTGTCAGCATGCTGGCCATCGGTTTGTCGCCCTTCCTGATGAATATTTGTAGTTGTCTGGTGGTTATGCTTGTGAATAATGGGCTTAAAAACCATGGAGGGGATATGTATATCGGTGCTTACGGGATCTTTAACGGGGTTGTCTTTCTTTTTATCATGATCGTCATGGGCTTTAATCAAGGGATGCAGCCGATTGCGGGGTATAATTTCGGAGCCCGGCAAACGGCAAGGGTATTTCAGATTTTGAAGTACACCATTTTGTGCGGCACGACGGTGACTACGATAGGATTTCTGGTTTGTCAGATTTTTCCCCGGACGATCATCCGCTTGTTTACCACCGACGAGGCCTTGATCGATCTGGCCGAACATGGAATGAGGCTTATCCTGCTGATGTTGCCGGTAATCGGTTTCCAAATGGTTTCGACCAGTTTTTTCCAGTCTATCGGTATGGCCGGAAAAGCGATCTTTTTGTCTTTGACCCGTCAGTTGATTTTCCTGATCCCCTGTTTGTTTATCCTTCCCGCTTATTATGGTCCGGACGGAGTGTGGGGAAGCTTTCCCGTTGCGGATGCCTTGTCGACGATTACCACGGGATTGATGTTGGGATGGCAATTGAAGAAATTTAAAGCCGGGGGATTGTATAATACAAAAGATTCGGTAGCTTTGTAGAACGGTTAGCCTAAAGCTGAAATTTAAAATCGAGAGAATATGGAAAAGGTCGTGATAACGATAGGGCGGCAATTCGGGAGCGGAGGCCGGACTATCGGTAAGAAATTGGCAGAACAGATGGGAATTGCCTATTATGATAAGGAACTGATCAATCTGGCTTCGAAAGAAAGCGGCATCTGCGGAGAGTTCTTCGAGAAAGCAGACGAAAGGAATTCAGGAAGTTTACTGAAGGCCCTGGCGATGGGATTTACCATGAATAATGCTATTTTCCAGAGCAACGATTACCTTTCCAACGAATCGTTGTTTCAAATCCAGTCGGATGTCATCCGTAAAGTTGCTGCTGAAGGCTCCTGCGTTTTGGTGGGACGTTGTGCGGATTATATTCTGAGGGAGGAAAAAGATTGTTTCAATGTTTTCATCAGCGCCAGCGCGGAAGACCGCATCCGGCGGACGATGGAATATAATCACACGGATGAAAAGGAAGCTGCGGAGTTTATCCGTAAAGCAGATAAATCCCGGGCTTCCTATTATAATTATTATACCGATAAGGTGTGGGGTGCCGCCGAATCCTACGATCTTTGCATCGATTCCTCCCGTTATGGCATCGAACGGACGATAACGTTTATCCGGGCTTTTGTGGAAGGGAGGTATTAAAATCTGTAAGGAGGTCAGGACTTCGTGAATGAATAAATGGTTAAAAGGTAAAATTAAAACCGACACTCAGTGCTTCCTTGAATTGAAGGCGGGGCCCTTTCGTTCCGTCCTTTTGGGTGATTTTCGTGTCATTGTCGTAGATCATATTCGTGGTCAGGGTAGTGGCGAACCAGTTGTTGATCGTCATGACCAATTGAACGTCCCAGGTGATGTCTATGTTTTGGGGATCTTTCAAGTAATTGGAGTAAAAACTCAAACGCGAGAAGATGGTCATGTTTTTCAGGAATTCATACCTCGCTTCCATCCGGAGATTGGCGACGAAATCCGAGAAAAAGTGATTCCCGGGGCTTACGCCGAACTGTCCTTCGTCCGAAAGTATTTTACTGGTGACAAACGTACCCCTCCAGGTTGCCGGTGTCAGCGTAGCGGTAAACCATGGCCTGATGGTCCAGGTAAGGCCGGCTCCGAGTAATAAATAGCCCGGCGACATAAACCGCGAAATATAAGTCCTCGGGTCGGTATTATAGTCGTATCCTATGGCAAATTGTGTCTGGAAAGTCAACAATCCGCTCAGGTATAGGTGTTTTCTTAATTCATATCCATAAATGGACGATAAGTAAATCTTATCGTTTGTCTTTTTGGTTCCGTCGCTCTTGGTTTTGTTCAGACCATAATCCAGTTCCAGCCGGTTGTGGAGGAGATGACGCAATTTTTTATAGTCGGCAAAATAACTGAACTGTAGGTTGAGCCCAACCGTATTGTCTCCTCCGGCAGCCCAACTGCTGAGGCTTACCTGGTTTAAATTGATGCCCATATTCCCTCCTCTCTTCCAGGTGGTATCCAGGCCGGGTTGGGCGAATGCCGGAAATAAAATTCCGCTTGCTATGACTAGGATCAGTGCATAAATTCCTTTGCGTATCATGTTGTCGTTTTTCGGTGGTGTACGCAAACAGGAATAAGAATGTTCTGTCGGATTGCGACGGATGTCCGGGATTGTTGTAACCTTTTTCTTCCTTTCGGGGTAAAAATCAGAAAAGTTTAACCACATTAAATCAAGGAAGTATGTCATTTTTATGGTTTATAATTATCGGAATCGTGGCCGGTTGGGCTGCAGGTAGAGTGATGAGGGGCGGAGGCTTCGGACTGATCGTGAATTTCCTGGTGGGGATTGTCGGCAGCCTTTTAGGAGGATGGCTTTTCAGTTTGATAGGATTACATTCGACGGGGGGCATTATCGCCAATCTGATTGTTGCTTTTATCGGAGCGGTTATTCTATTGTGGATCGTTTCTTTATTCCAGCGGCATCCACATTCCCGCTAGGGAATTTGTGCAGAATGTATCCCGGCCAGATCGGCGCAAAGGGATGTTTGGCCCAGGGATCGGCTTACATTGCGTCGCTATACCGGCGCTACACCGACGTTACAGGAGCGCTCAGGAACGTCCCTGCAACGCCGGTGTAGCGACTGTGTAGCGACGCGGTGTAAGCGTATGTCTTAGGAAGCCTGGTAGAAGTCTTGGCGAAAAGGAAAGTCCCACGAGGAATTCGGGTCCTGATTTTCCGCATAAAGTGATGTCCCGATCGTCCTCATTCGATGCCGGTAAAAAAATGGAATGAAAAAAAATTGTCAAAAAAGCAGAAAATTAAAATAAAATTAATATCATTGTGCAATCGATAGAATGGGCCGTTTTTTCCGTATAACATCTTTAAAAAGTGGTTATGGTTTGCAGAATAATATTGATTTTGATTGCTTTTTGCTCCTGTTGGTGGGAAGCAAAAGGACAGGAGTACACTATCCGCAAGGTTGAGATTCCCGATACCGTAGAGGAAATAATTAAAACATGGCCAGGATTAGTCGGTGACAGAGAAAAACGGCTGGAGGATTTTCCCGTTTGCATCGAAGGGGTCTATCGTCCCATGCACTCTTCTTCCCGTTTCTCCCTGACCGGACATCGTCCCTGGTTTTCCACAGGTTTATATGCCGCTCCGGGAGAAATTATCACCGTAACGAAACCGGCATCCTTGAAGGGTAAAAAGGTAATGTGCAGGATAGGAGCTTCCGGGAGCATCCTCCGTGCTAAAAACAAGCCCTGGAAGCGTTTGCCGAAAACTTTCGAAGTAAAAGAGCTCAAGGATGAGGATACCACCTGCCTGTATAATATCAATGGGGGAAATATTTACATCATACCGGAAGAACCCTTTAACCGGCCGGAGACGTTCCGGATCAGCGGTGCGGTGAAATCGCCTGATTTTGTATTGGGGAAAACCGATCCGGAACAATGGAAAAAAGAAATAGATGCTACTACGGTTCCTTTTGCGGAGATCGCGTGCACTCGATTGATCTGGTCGATATCGACTAAAATTCTGAAAGAACTGATAGATCCCGTAGCGCTGATGCAATTTTACGAAGAGGCCTTGAGGACGGATTTTAATGCCTTTCACGGTCTTTCCGATACCGCATCTACCTGGCTACACCGTTCTCCGGAGTTTCCTTCCCGTTGTGTACAGGACATCCAGATTCATGCCGGTGCTGCTTATGCCAGCTATCCTTCTATGTTCGGAGGCGACCGTTATGCCAAACGGGCGGTGAGCCTGGAAAGAATGCAGAACGAAGGCGAATCTTGGGGGTTTTACCACGAAGTGGGGCATACCTATCAGGTGGCCTGCTGGAAGTGGGGAGCTTTAGGGGAAGTATCGAATAATTTTCATGCACTTTATGCCGGAAATCGGTTGCGCAACTCCTGGGGCGAAAGCCGTACCGGGAAATGGCAGGGATATATCGATCAATGGAAAAAGGTCGATATGTCGGAAAGAAACTTCGATACCGGATTAAATCACGACAGTCGTTTGGTCCCCTTTTGCCAGTTGGCCCAGCAATTGGGTTGGAGGTTGTATGCTTATCTGAGTAAGTGTGCCCGGGAATTGCCCGATCCGGTGGCGGAAGTAGTTACTTCCTCGGACGACTGCCGGAGAGAGTTTTTTTGCAAACGGGTATGCGAATACGCTCAGGCCGATTTGCGTCCTTTTTTCGATTTCTGGGGAATTAAATACGGTCCTTTTGCTGCGGCGGACATGGCTGCTTTACCGGAATATACGGGGGAAAAAGTCTGGGAAAAATGGGATGCTTCCCGGATACCGGATTGTTTTGGGGTGCGGACGCCGAAAATTAAGCTTAGGGATGACGATTATGCCTTGATTCCGGGGGAAACCGACCGGTCTCTCTGGAAAATCCTGCCTTCCGGGTGCAGATATTATCTGACGGCAGGCGGAGATAGCCGGCCGGAAAATATGCTGGATGGGAATCCTGCAAGCTGTTGGGCTACTCCTGTATTAAAACGTCCCCTGTACGATAAACATCCTGTCATCGTTATCGATATGGGAAAAGAAGAGACCTTCAATTTTATCGTATACCGGAGCAAACGCTTCCATTCCGCAAGGATAAATTGCCGGAAGTTTAAATTGGAAGTAAGCAGCCGGCCTCGGGGAAGATGGAAAAAAGTAGGAAAATTCGAAAGCGATCAACCCCTGGGAGCAAAAGATGTCGTTATCGATTTAGACCGGCCTTTTACAGGACGTTTCCTAAGATTAACCCTGTTGGAAGGTTTCAGCCAGGAAGGAAAAAATTTAACACCCGGATCCGCTTGTGTTGCTGAATTTAAAATCGGGAAAAGATGATTCTTTGTTATAAATGCCTTATTGTTAGTAAATTAAATTTCTTGAGAAGATGAGTGTAATTCTTGGATAATTTTAAAAATTGTCTGTTTATTTTTCAGAATCGTCTATTGTGTTCTAATTTTTTATGGTTTTAAAATAATAATTAAAATATCTTTAATAGATTTGTGCAATCGATGGAGTAAATCTTTTGGGCGGAGGTGAAAAAGGGTGTTTAAACCGATAAAACGTTCGATAATTTTTGCGGATTTCCGCAAAAATTATCGAACGTAAGTAACGATGAGGACCTTCGGTCCTAA
>CAJKZL010000156.1 GCA_905204385.1 uncultured Odoribacter sp.
CGTCTCCGTTCCGTCGCCGGCAGTTACAGCCAGCATGCTGTTATCTTCCGAAAATGCAATATCGTTGACCACTGCTGCAGCCGCCAATTGAGTACGCAATATTCCTTCCCTCAAGTTCCATACCTCGACATTCGCATCTCCGGCTGCTGCCAGATAATAATTATTGGTACTGACAGCCAGTTTTACCGGTGTCAAAGTTGATTTCAAGGTACGGAAAGAAGCATAAGCCTTGGTATCGTACAGCATCAATTCCCCTCCGGAGGTCGCCACTACAAATGTCTTGGCATCCGGGGCATAACAAATAGCGGTCGGCTGAACCGCCTCGGGAAAACTGATTTTAAACTGGCATTCATTGCTATTATTCGCGGAATAGATTTCCACTCCGCTTTGATGGCTTCCACGGCTCAGACGGGAATTGATCTTTGCCAATCCCTTGGCTGCTTTTTCCGGCAATCCCGCCGGCCGGGCCGGAGGTGCTGTCAACAGGGCACATGAAGCCCCCCCCGGCTGAATGGCCAGCTGACTGATGTTTTTTACTCGGTCGGCTAAACAAAAATTTTTCAGATTATATACTTTCCCGTTGGATAAATACAAAATCTGAAAGGAATAGGAATCGAAGGTTGCGGGAGTCCACGCAACATTAAACACTTTTTTCAAAACACTATGATCTCCCGACGGCTGTGCCTGAAGCAAAACAGCAGGAAACAAACAAAGCACGATGATGATAGATAAAATACGTTTCATATAATTTACTTCTTATTACTATTCACACTGATAATTATCTCTTTTGCCACTAAAAAAAACGATCGTTTTTTTCATATGATTTTATTTTTATGACAAAAAATATTAATCAATTGAGTTGCAGATAGGAATAATTTTATATTTTTGTGACACTTAGTCGCATTTAGCAACAATCTTAATCGATCGTTTTCGTTGGTTAAGGTTGCGAAAAAGCAGCAAATATTCTAGGGACTAATAGCATCTGGTGTATATTTCCCAAATAAACAAAGAGGAAGTTTTTCTGTGATAGTCACCAAAATCTTGCCGATTTTGCATAATTTTGTAATATGAAAAAAACAATCCGAATCCATAGATTCTTTTGCGTGTTATTTGCAACTGTTTTAGCACCGCTCTGCATACACGCAAGAATGCTAAATAATACTCCAATCGGAGAAATTCCGTTTGTTCTAGGTGAAGATAACCGTATTTATGTTACCGCATTTGTGTATGGCTCGGATTCATTGAGGTTTTTAGTAGATACAGGCGCTTCGTCCATTGTGTTAAACACCAATTCTCCAAAACTCAAAAATTATATTCAAGCAGGGCAAACAGTTGATAATTTGGGTTCATCGGGCGAAAACAAAATTTTATATAGCGATAATAATTCCGTTAGAATCGGTACCGTACAATACGACAAGGCTGGATGCGCTCACATTCCTTATCCACCTGAATACTGGGATGGAGTATTGGGGTTGAATGGCTTGGCAGCGTTTAACATCGAAATAAATTACGATGATTTCAAAATATATTGCTATCCTAAAGACACCTTGGAGATAGAGGAAACATTCATTTCATTTCCATTCGTTTATAAATATAATGTACTATTTATAGAACTTCCGATCAGACTACACGGCACTCTCTATCCTCTCAATTTGGAAGTCGATACCGGCTCCGACCGGGTTATAGACCTGAACACGCCTTTTGTCCATAAAAATAATCTTCTGGAAACACAAAAACCGTTTGCAATATCTCGTATTGCAAGTTCGGACGGAGGGAGCGGAGAGTTGAAAAATGTATATTTCGATGAAGTGATTGTCGGCCCGTATAGATTGCCCAAAGTGGCCGGTGCTTTTTCAACGCTTGACTCGGGGATGTTGAGCAAAGAAGATATTGACGGAATGATAGGTAATAATTTCTTGAAACGTTTCAATATGCTTATCGATTTCCAAAATCAAAAGATATATCTTCAGCCCAACAATTTTTTATACACTCCATTTTACGACTTCCTCGTTAAATAAGTTTTTTGTTTTGCCGTTATCGAATTTGCCACGGAATCTTAGACGTATTAATTAAGATCAGTATTTTGCCTTGAAATTTATTTTAAAAGCAAAACCTCCCTGGCTTTTTCAAGGTCTTCAGGGGTATCTATTCCGATGGATTCATGATCCGTGAAGCGGACAGCAATGTTATATCCATTTTCCAGCCACCTCAATTGTTCCAGCGATTCCGCCTTTTCGAGTTCTCCCTGCGACAGGGAAGTGATTTCCTTCAGCACTTTCGGACGATAAGCATACATTCCGACATGTTTATAGAAAGGAGTGGATTCCAGCCATTGTTTTCCGTCCACGCCCCTGCAATAAGGAATGGCTGAGCGAGAAAAATACAAGGCTTTGCCTCCGGCCGTACAAACCACTTTTACTTTATTGGGATCGAAAATATCGTCATTGCATTCGAATTTCTTGGCCAAAGTAGCGATTTGCACCTCCGGATTTTCAAAACAAGACAGGAGGGAAGTCACCTGCGCAGGCAAAATAAAAGGCTCGTCCCCTTGAATATTGACCACCACATCAAACGTTTTGCCGGTTTGTCCGGCAATCCGGCAAAAAGCCTCGTAACAACGGTCTGTACCACTGCGGTGTTCCGTGGAAGTCATCACCGCCTTCCCGCCGAAATTCACCACGCAATCGTATATTCTCCGGTCATCGGTGGCCACAAAAACGTCATCGGCCACTTGCATCGCCTTTTCGACAACATGCCCGATCACGGGCTTTCCTCCGATTTCCGCCAAGGGTTTTCCGGGAAAACGGGTAGAGGCATACCGTGCCGGAATTAAAATTAAAGCTTTCATGATATCTGATTTTAGGCTGGATTTCACTCCCGGCAGTAAGCCAACCGAGGATATCCGAAACCCGATCTATTATTCCTTCACCGTTCCCCGGTTGTCTTTTCTCAGCGTTTGACAATTCCCGTTGAACATCACGCCCGGTTCCACCGACATCACACCATAGGATATATTGCCTGTGATCCTGGCAGGAGCATTCAAAGAAAGGGTACCCGTAACGACAATATCGCCGACAACGACACCCTGCACATCTATATTGGCACACTCTATATTGCCTTCGATCCTGGCCGTACTTCCCACCACCAGCCTACCTGAAGTCACGATTTTTCCCTTAATGACACCATCCACCCTGATATCGTTTTTGGTGGTAATATCCCCGACAATCACTGTCCCTTCGCACAATAAATTAACGGCATTACCCGGGTTATCCTTACTCATATTTACTCAATTTGATTATTTCGATGTATTCTTTAGTTTCAAACCAAGCCCGATTTTAGCCCCTGGAACGATCTCCAGCCCGGCAGCCACCAACGCGCCTTTGATTTCTGCATTTTTCCCCAGGAAAGCCTGGCGGGCGACGCACGCATTTCCCGTAATTATTCCATCCAGATACAACTCGCTGCAATCTATATTTTTTTAGTATACTGCTTTTACAGAGATCTACACCCGCTTCTCCCCCACCACATTTCCCTGGATAAAGCCATTCACACCTATATTCTTATCACACTTGACATTTCCCTCAATCCTGGTCCCTTCGAGAATCCAGCATCCCTCACTCCTATTGTCAAAATCCTCCTGATTCATAAAGATAAAATTCTGACCGAAGATAAGACAACTAATCGAAAAAAAAAAGCCGCTATTGCGGCTTTTTTCATTTCTTAGGATCGTATGCCCATTTGAGCCAGACTGCTCCCCAGGTAAATCCGGCGCCAAAAGCAGCCAGAATCAGGTTATCTCACTTATGAAGCTGATTTTCCCACTCGTATAAACACAATGGAATGGTCGCGGAAGTCGTATTCCCGTATTTTTGTATATTGATCATCACTTTAGAAGGATCGAGGCCCATACGGTCGCCGGTTGCAGCTATAATCCTCAGGTTCGCCTGATGAGGAACCAGCCAGGCGACGTCCTCGGAGGAGAGGTTGTTCTTCTCCATGATTTCCACGGCTGTATCGGCCATTTTGGTCACCGCATGCTTGAAAACAAACTGCCCGTCCTGATAAATAAAATGTTCCCGGTTGGTGACGGTCTCGATAGAAGGAGGGTTCAAGGATCCACCTGCCTTCATATATAAATGATCGCGCCCCATGCCATCGGACCTCAGGATATGATCCATCACCCCCAATTCTTCCGTGGTCGGCTCCAGCAACACGGCAGCAGCGGCATCTCCGAACAGAGGACAGGTCTTACGGTCGGTATAATCTGTGATGACAGACATTTTCTCGCAACCCACAAAGACCACTTTTTTATATCTCCCGCTCTCCACATATTGCGTGGCAGTCACTAATCCGAAAAGGAATCCGGAACATCCTGCATTCAAATCAAATCCAAAAGCATTTTTTACTCCTACCATATCGGCAATGATTTGCGCGTTAGCAGGAAAATGCATATCCGGGGTCACTGTCGCGCAGATCAAGAGATCTACTTCCTCGGGTGTAGTTCCGGTTTTTCTGAATAAATCTTCAATGGCCCGGGCTCCCATCCATGCGCTTCCTTTTGCAGGGTCTTTCAGAATATGTCTTTCTTTTATCCCTACACGGGTCATAATCCATTCGTCAGAAGTATCCACCATCCGACTCAGCTCTTCATTATTCAGGATATAATCGGGATAGTAAGCCCCAACACCGGTTATTATGGCTTTTGGCCTGTTCATCTGCATAGTCATAAATTTTAATCAGATGTCCCCTCAGCACGCCGAGGGTAAACATTAACGATATAAACAACCTTAGCCTCCTAAACAATAGGAGGCTGGCTGATATGATTTAAAACAATCCTATAAGTGACAAGATTATGCTACTACTGCTTTCTCAATAGCCAACTTTCCCCTGTAATATCCACATTCAGGACATACTGTATGATACTGTACAGCAGCACCACAGTTAGAGCACTTTGCAATAGCGGTTACCGTAATTGCATCATGTGTTCTTCTCTTATTTCTTCTCTGTTTTGAGGTTCGATGTTTCGGATGTGCCATTTCTTCGTTATTTATTTAGTTATTAATTAATTTTCTAAGCTCGTCCCATCTCGGGTCTATGGGCTTTTCATCTTCCTGTTTTACGTATTCTTTCAGGACTTCCTGCATGTCTTCGTCGCACTTGCCTTCCGGATGAACCACCCGCATCGGATAATTCAGCATATAAGCTTCATACAGATAGGTGCTCAAATCCAGGTAATCCTCTTCCGGCGTGATGACAATATAATCGTCTTCATTTCCTTCTTCCCGTTCACTTTGTTTGACGTATAGATTCATCTCCCCTTCGATAGGCAGATCTATCTCTCCCAAACAACGGTCGCAAGTCGCCTTCACTTTCCCGCTGATCTTTATCCTGACCTCCATCAAAAGTGAACTTTTGACGATTTCCACATCAGCCATAATCCTCCCCCGCGTTCCTTCGGTTGCATCAAAACAATCGAAAAACGCTTGTTCCAGTATGAACTCAAAAGAGTGTTTCCCCTCTCCTAACCCCCTGAATGCTATTTTGTATTCTTTCAATCTATCCACTATCCTAGAAGTAAAACGGCGCAAAGATAATACAAAAACCAAAAACTAAAAACTAAAAACTAACATTTTTCATTTTTCCGTCATCTGTACTTTCCGCTTTCTTCCAGCATACTGAGATAACTGGCATACCGGCTTTCACTGATTTCGTCTTGCCCGACGGCTTCGATCACCGCGCAACCCGGCTCGTGCGTATGGGTACAATTATAAAAGCGGCATTCGGAAGCTTTGGCAAAAATTTCGGGGAAAAAATGGGAAATCTCATCCTTTTTCATGTCGACGGTTCCAAAACTGCGTATTCCCGGAGTATCGATAAGGTATCCTCCTCCGGACAAACAAAACATCTCGGCAAAAGTTGTGGTATGTTTCCCCGAATCGTGAGCATCGGAAATCACCGCTGTCTTCAATTCTAATCCGGGCTCAAGCCGATTGATCAAGGAAGACTTCCCCACACCGGAAAGCCCCGACAATACCGTAATTTTATCTTTCAACAACTGTCGGACCAGCGGAATATTCTTTCCGGTCAGGGCCGACACTTCATAACAAGGATAACCTATTTTTTCATAAATAGCCGAAAGTCCGCCATACAGCGCCCGGTCTTCCTCGTCATACAGATCGGACTTATTGAACAACAACACGACCGGAATGTTATAGGCCTCGGCACTGGCCAAAAAACGGTCGATAAAGACAGTCGAGGTTATAGGATGATTCACCGTAACGATCAGCAAAGCCTGATCTACATTCGAGGCAAGAATATGAGATTCTTTGGACAGGTTGGTAGACTTCCGGATAATGTAATTCTTCCGCTTATCGATCGCCGTAATCACATAACCATCCTGATTTTCTTCTACTTGCACAATATCGCCGACGGCCACGGGATTTGTGGTACGGATGCCTTCCATCCTGAACTTGCCGCGAATCCGGCATTCCACCGACCGTCCATCCTCCAACCGGACAATATACCAACTCCCTGTCGACTTGACCACTATTGCTTTTTCCATGAAATCTATCTTTACTCAGACAAAGATAACAAGAAGATTTCATTTATCTTTGTACTTTGAATACACATCTAATCCAACTGTATGAAAATTGTTTTTGCAACCAACAACAGCCACAAACTGGAAGAAATCAGCCAGCTATTGAAAGGGAGACATGAAATCGTTTCCCTGAGGGAGATCGGATGTTACGACGACATCCCCGAAGACCACGATACGTTGGAAGAAAATGCCATCCAAAAGGCCCGATATATAAAAGAGCATTACGGGTACGACTGTTTTGCCGACGACACGGGACTTGAAATCGAAGCTCTCGACCGGAAACCGGGTGTCTATTCGGCCCGCTATGCCGGTCCGGCTAAAGATTCGCGAGCCAATATGTGCAAAGTACTGGCGGAAATGGAAGAAAAAACAAACCGGAATGCCTGCTTCCGTACTGTGATCG
>CAJKZL010000157.1 GCA_905204385.1 uncultured Odoribacter sp.
CCTTTTCTTTGTAATATCCGGCGGAAAAATAATAAGTTGCCAGATCGGAGCCTCCCGAAAAACTCAGGTTATATTGCTGATTTACGGCATTTTGGTATATCTCGTCCCCCCAATTAATACCGGAATTGCGTAATCGATCGATCTCCTGCCGCGCTTCCGGCGAGACGGCACCGAATCCCCCCTGCCGGAAAGCTTCCCATTGGTTATGTTTGGACAATAAGCGGGATACTCCGCCAAACTCCTCCTGATAGGTCAGGTCTTCCCGGGCTGCCAGGCTAAGCTCAAAATCAACTTTCTCGGAAGCATTCATCAAATTCAGCTTACTCAAATCCGGCTTCGAAGTCACGAACAAAGAAGCCGAAGCATTTACACGCATTTTTCCGGCTTTTCCCTTTTTAGTCGTCACCACAATCACTCCGTTGGCAGCTCTTGCCCCGTAGATAGCTGTAGCGGCAGCATCCTTCAAAATCGTAACACTCTCGATATCGGCGGGATTTACTCCTGCAATGGAAGTATTGTACAAATCATCGATATTGTCTTTATCTCCGAAATCCTGAGGGATATCATTGCCTTCGAGAATCACTCCATCCAACACCCATAGCGGATCGGTACTTCCGGTCAGGGAAACGGTGCTTCGTATCCTCATCTTGGCAGGAGCTCCCGGAGCCCCGTTGGTCGGAGTAACCAGCATACCGGCAACCTGACCTTCCAGCATCTGATCGATGGTAGGCACACCTATGCTTTTGATATCGTCAGCCTGTACCGTAGTAATCGAAGAAGTCACTTTTCGCTTGTCGATATTCTGATATCCCGTGACCACAGCCTCTTCCAGTTGATTCACTTCTTCTTTCAACCGAAACGTAAATTCCGATTTTCCGGAAATCTCTGCCTTTAAAGCTTCAAAGCCTACGAAACTCACAACTACATAGCGTATCGAAGAAGGCAGTATCAATTCAAACCTGCCATTTGCATCCGTTACCGTCCCGGCAGGATTATATTCCTTTCCCTCAGAAGCATCGGGATCGATAAAGACAGTTGCACCCGGAAGAGGATGTCCGCTGGCAGCCTCTAAGACTTGGCCGCTTATCTTCCGCGTATCCTGTGCCCACACCACTACAGGCAGACACCAAGCGATTAAAATCAGTAGTTTTCGCATTTTATATTTATGGATGTGTGTTTCAATATAGCATTCACCCATTAAACATCCGGTAATTTTTACCGGATGTTTAATGCCTCTTTTATACGTACCGTCAGGTCTTCATAATGCTGACGGGTTGCTGCGTCTCCCCGATGACGGTTTTTCTCGGCAAGGCGCATAGCTTGCAACAATGCTCCCCGCTTCACGGAAACAGCTTCCGAAACCCGTCCCATGGACGAAAAATGCAAGTTCCGGATTTGTACCTCTTCACGGACAGGCAAATCAAAAACAGGCTGCCGGGCCGCAAAACGACAGCAATTATCTCCATGCAGCGCTTTTTTGGTAGTTTTTTCGACAGCTTTATTGGAACTGACGATGATAGCATCGATATAGTTTTTCTGAGTCATCCGCTCATACAAAGACAAATTGCGTCCCTGCAACGTTCCCCCGAAAACCACCTGATGTAAATCGGCAAACATCTCCTCAGGAGTATAGGTTTTCGGTTTCCCCTGCATGGTCTCGGCCTCGTACATCCGGAGCAAACGGTCGTCTTTCATCAGATCGTAGAAAACAGCATACTGCAACTCACGGGCGGTATTATAAGGAGAATATTCGATCTCAGCCGGAGAAGTCCTCACCGGATAGCTTTTTTTCCATATCTCCGCACCGAACAACCATCCCGGAACATGGAATACCTCTTCGCACAAATACCGGACAGCCTCGCGCTGTTTTTCCTTTTCGACGGGAACATAGCGGTCGAAACTTTCCCCGCCCACCGGATTGTTGATATAAAAACCGCCGACATAAGCCGTAACGTGCCCGGCATACATTTTCCATTGATTAATCACCGCCATCAGCAATTTTCCGGCATTCAGGAAATTTTCCCCTTCCGCCGAAGTCCAATTTTCAATCTCCGGGACGATGCGTTTCAGGTTCATAATCCCGTAGCGATTGGCTTTAATGATGTCATTTCCCAAATCTTCGTCCTGTGCCCGGGGATCTATCGGATCACGAGGATCCTGTTGTTCGCCGTACCAATACATCGGATCACCGGAATGTTGGACAATCCACCGATTCAAGGTCGGAAGTTCTTCGTGGGCGTCCTGAACATCCAGCCAGCGATAAGCCCAGTTGATGGCATACTTATCATAAGTGCCGATCACCGGAGTGATCCGTTCCACCCCGTCTCCGGGCTGGGCAACGTAATTAAAACGGGCATAGTCCATAATGGAACTGGCTGTTCCTCCCATCTTCGCCGTAAAGGTTTTGGAACGCAAAGAGTCGACCGGAAAAGCATAGGAAGCTCCCATATTATGCTTCAATCCGAAAGTATGTCCCACTTCGTGAGAGGATACGAACCGAATGGCACTGGCCATATATTCGTCGTCGAATGTATTGAAGCGTGCCCGGGGATCCACCGGTCCCGTCTGCACCTGCATCCAGGTATGCAGCAAAGTCATGACACTATGCCACCATACCACGTCGGCTTCTAAGATCTCGCCCGACCGGTGATCTATAACGGAAGGCCCCATAGCGTTCGCCTGCTGGGAAGCCGCATAGGTGATCACCGAATAGCGGGAATCGTCGATATCGAAATCCGGATCGTCAGTAGGAGCATCCTTGGCTACGACGGCATTTTTAAAACCGGCAGCTTCAAAAGCTTCCTGCCAATCGAACACACCGGCCTTTATGGCTTCCCGCCATTGCTTCGGGGTGGCGGGGTCTATATAGAACACGATGGGCTTTACCGGTTCTACCAGTTCGCCACGCTTGTATTTTTCCACATCTTCGGGCTTCGGCTCAAGCCTCCATCGATGAACCAACTCCCGTTTCTCCACTGCTTGCTGACGATCGTTGAAATAATAGTGCGGAGTAGAGAAAAAACCGACCCGGTTGTCCGCAAAACGAGGTATCATAGGCTGCTCCGGCAACAGGACAATATTAGTCGTAGTCTCTACCGTCAAAGGAACTGAAGTTCCGCCATCCATCACCTGCGCGGTAAGGAAGGCTTTGACGACGATATTTTCCGGAAAGGACTTGATGACAGCTATCCTCGACAACTCTTTTTTCAAAGAAGCCGAAGAGAGGGATATGCTGTTGAACAAGTCATTGAAACTTTTTTCACTCCCGTCGAATACCTTGTTGACTTTAATCACCACAGCGGTAGAATCAGGGGTAAAGGTTTCTATCGGAAACTGTTCGATGACAGCCTCCCGATAGTTATCCTCCACCGAACGGGCGATAGCATCACCCTCCGGCACACTCACACGGGGATTCCATGTCGTTACCCACACTTTCTTTTGCACTATATCTTTCCGAAAACGAATCATTTTATCCTCATAGGACATTCCTTTGTTCAAACCGGCATCGTTTAACTCATAAGGAACTCCCGATACCTTGTTTACAATCAGCAGATCACGTCCCAGTAAAGTATCGGGAATCTCAAAATACCAATCATTTTCCACCTGATGAATACGGAACATCCCATCGCGGCTTTTCGCCTTCTTCATCAATTCATCGTAACGCCCCGATCGAACAATCGCCGTATCCGGCTTCGCGCTCTTTTTTTTACGAAATCCCCAGGCATAAACCTCGGTACTGAGGCTCGACATCAGGATGAATACACCCGCAATAAAAATCAATCCGTTTTTTTTCATATACATCTTTTTTGTGACAAGATCGCATTTCTGTCTTTTATTCAAACTGCATCTCTGATTATGCATTTTACAATATTAAAGCTAATGTTTCAGAATTGAAAGAAAAGGGGTATTAATTCCCGGATTTATGGAGTGAAAAGGGGAAATATAGGGGTGAAGGAGGAGAGTTTAGAGTTTAGAGTTTAAAGTTTATAGATTAGAGATTAAAGATTAGAGATGAGGGATTAAAGATGAGGGATGAGGGGGGAAGAGAGAATTACAGAAGAGGGAGAATGCAGACAAATTTATCTCCTTCAATCCGGTAAGAGAATTGTTTGTCGGAACAATAGGAATAAATCTTGCAGATGTTTTCAAACCCTACTCCCAGCGAATCTTCCGAAGCATCCATGCGGGGATGGTAGGTATTTTCCACAACAACTGCGCCACCGTCTAAATAAATATGCATATAAAGAGGGTGTTGGCGGGTAATTTCATTGTGTTTAATTGCATTTTCAATCAACAATTGCAGACTCATCACAGGAATATGCTTTCCTTCATGTTCGGTTTGCGGATCGATTTCCAGGCTTAACTGGTCTCTGAAGCGGATTTTCTGCAAAAAATAATAATGTCGGATAAAAATGATTTCTTCACGTACAGACACCGTATTTTCATTTCTCTTTTCAAGCACATACCGGTAAATCCGGGAGAGGTTGAGAATAAATTCTTTGGCGACAGCCGGTTCGGTTGAAATCAGGGCACTCAGGGAGTTTAGCGCATTAAAGAGAAAATGCGGATTAACCTGATTCTTCAATTGCTGCAGATTCAATTGCAAAGTCTCCTGCTCTAAGGCTAGTCTGCGGTCGTATTCTTTTTTCCACTGATATTGGGCATAAACGAGCAGTATGCCGAACAATATAACTGTGATGATCAGAATAATCAAGGTATAATAATGGAAGCTATGCATTTCTTCCCGGTTGACCAGTTCCGGGATATTGACCACGACCACCCATTTTTCATTCCCCACGGAAATCGGATAATAAACCCGTTCAACAGGCAGAGACAGAAACAAGGAAAAGCCTGTGCAATGCATCACCTGGTTTTTACGGATCACCTCATAAAACTGTTTCTCATCGTCGGGGTTGGCCAAAGTCCGTCCGATGCGGTTTTCATCCGGATGCGCCAGCAAAATACCCTCTTGATTTAAAATATAGGCATAACTCCTGACCTCCGGACTTTTACCGGCAAAATAAGCATGCAGACCCGGTAAAGAAATATCCAGGCCCACCACAAAGTCATTCAATTGCCAGAAAGAAGTCCAAAACAAAATCCCGTCGCTATAATACAAGCAGCTTTTCCCTCTTGTATGGGCTTCCCGGGTGAGTTTTTCAAGCGTATACTCCAACACGGGATCCCGGGCGATAATCCCCAGGGAATCGATGGCCACCAAGGGCTTTTCTTTCTTTTTATACCATATCCGGCTTACTTTCGGGTCCATACGGACAATGCCCCGCAGCATTTTTTGCATTTCTACCTCATCGTCGGCCCCCTCCTCTGCATAGTTCCGGATACTGACGGATAATTCCACAGTCCTTCTGAAATCCAGCGCAATAAGATCGGAGCGATACCTACCCACCTCTTCCAGCATAGAGTAGTGCATCTTACGGGCTGTCCTGTCGATCCCCACCCCTACCAGCCAGACCGCAACAGCAAAGATACAAAGAAGCCCTAATCCTAATTTTATAAGACTCTTTTTATTGAACATAGAATATCCGCTAAAAACATTTAACTCAGCCAAAGTTAAACATTTTTAGCGGATACACGGCGATTAAATCAAAAACTCATTCTACATAGGATCAAATAAAAGCCAGATCTTTGATTTTTCCGAATTTCAAGCCATCGGCATCGGCGCTATGGACCTGGATCGAAGGATATTCTCCTGCTTCATCTACCTTACCTGACAAAGACAAATTCAATACAACCACTTCTCCGCTTCCGTCAGGCATATCGAAAACGATCGCCAGGCTCCGGGTTAAATCATGCCCATAATGTGTATGTTCGGCTTTGGGAGAATTACCATACTGACGTGCCATCTTCATAACAGTAGCTTTAGCTTTTCCATTAGGATGCTCATAGATCATAACGGAAGCCCCTCCCTTTATACTGAAATCCAAGCGGTAAACCTTATTCCCGATCGCATAAAATAACAATCGGTTATAGGCCCAACTCGAAGCCATCGGCGTTTGCTGAGAGAATCCTTCCGGAACCGTTACTGTATAGAAGTTCGGAAAAGTATTTTCCGTCTCATTCCAGGCATTCCACAAAGGCGTTGAACGAAATTCATACACATAAGCCTCATTTTGGGTTTTATTTTTGGCCACTGCATAAATAGCCGTCCGATACCAAGGGTAGGGATTCCCTCCGTTATGATAACCCGCTCCCATATAAACCATCTCTTTATCATCTCCGATATGATCCGGATCGGCTACTGCAGGATCTACATTCCCCGAAGTTTTCCGGACATATTCCAACCGCCAAGTATTCTCCACTGCCTCATTAAAAGTAAAAGGATCGGAATTAGTTCCATAAAAATAACTATGTAAAAACCGGTGTCCGAGGCTATCATAAGTTAGACTGGTAGCTCCGGAAGCAGTCCCATGAGTAACATAGACAGGCCCTGAAACAGCAGCTTTAGCCGGATCTTCAATCCCATCCTGCGGATGCATCTTATATAATTTGCAGGAACTAGACGTTCCATGAAACACATTTCCATTGGTAACACATACCGGACCTTTATCCGTTCCATCCATCACTCTGACATTTTTACAATCAAACTCAGCCAGATGCCCCGGGAATACACAACGGGAAATACTATCATATTTCCGGAATTTCTGACTCTGAACCAGCACACCGCTTTCGTCCGGGTCACTTGTAAAACACCAGAATTGAGTAAGCGGTTTATAATAGGAAGGAACCAGATAATATCCCACAAAATAAGTAGCATAACCTAAACGGGTAGCAGTACCCCGTAACCGTCGTCCTGTTTCCTTATAAAAAGCATCGTTCGTCACGACCATATCTCCGCTCAAATATTCGATAGCCCCCAGACGAGCTGTATTTTCCTGAGTATGCAATACCATCCAGGCTGCCTCATAAGGTTTTGTCACTTTCACTACAGTAGGATACATTTGTGTTGCTCCGGTTGTCTGATCCGT
>CAJKZL010000158.1 GCA_905204385.1 uncultured Odoribacter sp.
GCTGCCTTCGATCCATAAATCGCAGTAGAAGAAGCATCTTTCAATATCGTGATGGAAGCCACACGGTCCATATCCAGGTCCATGATCGTTTGCAGGGAACTTTCAAACCCATCCAATATAAATAAAGGTTGATTAGGATCGACATTATACTGTTCTTTCAACCCTACGATACTACTCTTGCCACGAATTTCCAAATCGGGTAAATGATTAGGATCCGAGCCGTGTTCATTATTTTCCAATACTGCAAATGCAGGATCCAGGCTTTTCAAGCTTTGAATGACATTTTGATTGCCGACCTTTTTTAATTCTTGTGCTGAATAAGTGGTTGCCGAACCGGTAAAACTTTCTTTTTTACGTTCATAAATACCGGTAACCACAACCTCTTCCATTTCGGACAATTCCTCTTCCATGATAATCCGGAGGAATTTTTCCTCCCGATAAACCACCTCTTGCTTTTTCATTCCTACAAAAGAAAAAACAAGTACTACCGATTCTGTATCAGGGATTTCAAACCGGAAGTCACCCTGTGCATCGGTGACGCTGCCTATCGTCGTTCCTTTAATTAGTATAGTCACCCCAGGCAAAGGCTGTTTATGCGCGTCCATCACCGTCCCCGCCACTTTTCGCTGACGCATTCCTTGCTGCTTCTGTTTTTTAATAGTAACCACCCGATCTATGATCTCATAGCTATATCCCTGTTTCGTAAGCATATCTTCCAGGATGGAACGAAGCGGCGCATCTTTCACATTTACACTTACCCGGGAAGCGGGCCCGAAGATCTCTTTCTGGTAAAAAAACTGATAATCAGATTGTTTCTGAAGTTCCTGAAGTACTTCTGTCACCGAAACATCGTTCATACCGAGGTTAAACAATTTTTCCTGAGGATAAACCGCTAACGGGAGAACCGTTAAGGCAAAAAGAAGAATAAGTATCTTCTTTCGGATCGACAAGAGAATTTTCCACCACTTTCCATAGGAGGAAAGACAATACATCATGTTTTTTTTCATAATTTTGTATAGATTTTAGTCAAACACTACATCTGCGACCAACAGATGTTTTATTCAAGGGGAAAAAGCGACCAACTTTTTCCTCTTTTATTTCACGATCAACCGATTTCCCTTTAAGGTAAAACGTATATCACTACCGCTTTCCAATATTTTCAACAATTCCGGCAATTTACCGTAACGCGGTAGATTGCCTTTAAAAACAATTGATTTTGCATCCTGATTCTCGTACGATATTTCCACATCATACCAACGGGCCGCTTTGCGAAGGATGACTTCCAGGGGCTGCTCGTCGAAAACAAACATGCCATTTTTCCAGTCCACTACCTGAGTGATGCTCACTTCGCGCACAACAACCGATCCGTCCCGTTTTCCCACCATCGCCTGCTGCCCCGGCAGAAGCACCTGTCTTTCGTCCGAACCTTCAAGCGCAATCGCAACCCGACCACCTACCAAAGTGGTATACATCAAATCCTCATTCTGATAAGCATAAACATTAAATTCAGTTCCCAGCACCTCGACCATTTGCGAAAACGCCTCCACCCGGAAAGGACGATCGGCCTCCTTAGCAACCTGAAAATAAGCTTCCCCTTCAAGAGAAACCCTGCGTTCTTCCCGATCGAAATGCGTCGGGAAACGTAAACGGCTGTCAGCATTCAACCAAACATGTGTACCGTCCGGCAAAACCAATTCGTACTCTGCACCGCGGGGAACCTCAAGTAAGTTATAGTGCATTTCTTTTTCCTCTGTCGCAACCGAATCTGAATAAATGATACTTTTTTCCTTCCGGTTGATGATAAAATAAGGATGATATACTGTTTGCTCTCCCTCCTTTTCCATTCCCAAGGCGATTTCTTCCCCATTGTACAATATTAAGCGGGGCTGTTTTGCATCGGAAACTGCAACCATCCGCTGCGGTTCTTCACTCCACCTCATCCAAAACAAACCTCCCAGACACAGCGATAAGACCGCCATGGCCGCAACCAACCGTAAACTCATTAACCGTTTTTTAACCACGACTTTTCTGTTTACACTCGCAGATAGCCGGTCCCAGCCTTTTTTCTGATCCACTTGCCGCATCTCTGCCCATATTTGTAAAGCTTCTTCCAATGCTGCCTGCTTACGCAATTCTTCCGGTTGATTCTGATTATTTTCCATGAAAGTATATGCTGTTTCTATTCTAAAAACAGTTGACAACAAAAATATACGTAGTTAAATTGCAATTTTTTTTGGAAGCCCCGGATTTTATCTTTTACCTTTGTCTAACCGATTAACCGATCTGCCATGTCCTGTATCCAAACCGAGGAATACCGTAAATTCGAACTACTTTTCAAACGCTACTATAGCGGATTGGTGGTTTATGCCAGTCGTTTTACAGGCAGAACAGAAACGGCCGAAGATTTGGTCCATGACTTGTTCGTCCATATTTGGGAAAACGACCGCTCATTATTGGAAAATCAGCAAGTTAAATATTACCTGTTTACCTCCGTTCGCCATCGTTGCCTGAATTATCTGGCACATCTGAAGGTCAGAAATGAATATCAGGAAAAAATCATGCAAAAAGGAGATGTTACCGGAATGCTTACGTGGGAATATTATGTAGAAGAAGAACTCCGCCTACGGATCGAGACTGCCGTCGATCATTTACCACCCCAAGCACGGAAAATTTTTCTGATGAACCGTTTCGACCGTAAAACGGCAACCACCATTGCCAGCGAACTGGGATTATCTTCCCGTACAGTCGAAAAACACCTGCAAATAGCCCTGAAAATGTTAAGAAAAGAACTGGCCGATTATCTTCCCGCCCTCTTCTTTTTCTGGTTCTTCTAAAAGTCAATCAAGGGGACGGTTCCTTTGGTTGGTTTTGAAGAATCAACCAAAGGAACCGTCCCCTTGATTGCTATCGATTTTTATAGGCCATGCCTACCACTTTACCGCAAACGTTTTGATAGACGGTATCTACTCTGACTACGTCGCCGTTGCGGCCCAATCCCAGCACATGGATGCTGCCAGTCTTTCCGGAGCTTTCCGGAATGGAGGTGGCCGCCCACATGGTCAAGGAATTGTCCGGACTCGAACCGGGCTGGAAATACATGTAGTCGATCCGCGCCCCGGCTCCTACGACCGTATCCGTATCATAGATCACTTTACTTTTATCGTACTCCAGATCGTAACTATAGATCTTGTTTTTGCAGGCATAATAAAGATAAGGATCCTTTTTAGAGATGGCATAAGCGTGGGCCTCGTTCAATTGCACAGCCTCTCTCACCGGATGCTTAAAATAAGCAACAAAATTTTCCTGTTCATAAGACGAACTCATACCGGTCCCGATATAAAACTTCAGACAATACATATTGTTTAAATCGGTAGTTCCCGGGGTTCGGAAAATTCCATACCCAAAGCCGGCAGAATTTTCCTCTTTTTTCCATCCTTCGCCTCCATAAACCAATTCCAATTTTGTATCCCTGGGATTGAATTCCATCTTTTCCGGATCGGCATCGATAGCGAGGGGTACCGGATCCAACCGAGTAGTATTAATGGTACCGTAAGAACATTTCAGGATATTAAAACAATAATTTTTATTATCGTAAAACATCAAAGTATTGTAGTTCAAAAAAGAATAAGGCGATAATTTGTAATCACCATAGATTTCCGGCCGGAACAAAGGTTCGTACATCGCATTCTGGAAATCCCGGTTATACAGTTTTCCATCGTTTATCATAAAGTCATAAGTTATTCCCATACCGCTTACATACAAGGTAGCGACACTGCAATACGTTTCCGGATGGATAACTTTAGGAACAGTATAGAATAGGTCCGAAAAGACATTGATTTTCCTGAACATAGAGGGATCCACCACCACGCCTCCGCGTTCATCCTGACACATAATCACCACCATATGCAAATCGGTGCGCGCATTGTCGATATCGGCTATGGCAACCGGCTTTTCTCCTGCATATTCCCCATTGGCAGCATAATAAACATCCTGAAAATACTCGCGGGCAAAATTCAGCAACGACAGATTCGCTTTTCCCTCCAGCTCGCTCAACACCAGAATTCCGCTATTGTCCGCCACAATAGAAACGTCAAAATTCTTTCGTGCAAACAGCCCCGTCTGCTTATCGGTCACTTGAAAGGAAGCGTGATACAATCCCGGCTCAGTTGCAACATAATAATTGAGATTTTTTTCTGTAGAAAGCGTATCCAGTACTTCCAATTCTGCTGCTGCATCCTTATACCAAAACCAAAGGTATTCTAATTGTTCTTCTTCCTGCCCCATCGTCTGCCGGATAAACGGCTTGATTTTCAAGGTATCGAATTGTGTAATGGTTGTTCCCTGAATAGAATCCAGTTTCAGGGAATTCACTTCCTCATAATCATAATTTCCTAACTCCTCCATGCACGAAGCAAGCGTCACGACCCAAAATATAATTCCAAACAATAAATATGTTTTCATAATAAGCCTTTTTAATAAGTAATGGTCCAATTCGGTTCGATGATTTTTCCATTTTCGTCATACACCGGATAATTCTCCGTAAAATAATTCTGCATAGCCATCCCTAAGCCCATCAATTTATACCGGTTGGCATGTCCCCAGGCCGGGAGCTCGTCGATCTTGCAAACTTCCAGAATCAACTTATATTTAGTCCGGCTATAGGGACCGAAGTATTTCCTACCGTACACCTGATCCCAAATGGCTGGTTTTTGCAAAATATTAGATATCCGGATTTCGGCTTCCTGCCGGTCGGACCTTCGATTGACAAAATCGCCTTCCGGGATAAGCTGTAATGTCAGACACACCTCGACGCTATCCAGCAATCGGTCCTCGCTCAACACTGTGACCGGAAGCGAAGTGGTAAACTCTCCCGAAGGAAGAGTATAATATGCCTCCAAAGCTTTATAATGCTTCCCTTCCACCGCCGTGGAGCGCTCGGGATCGACTTTTACCAAAAATTTACGATCGTGGTCCGACGCATAACCGGCAATTTCCACAGGCACTTCAACTACATGTTCCGTAGCTGTCGTCTTCGCAAAAGAGTAGACAATACCTTCCAACTGGCTATCGCTCAAATCAAAATATATCGTTGCCGTATCGGAAAGCGGCTTCTCTTCCTCATTCGAGCATCCCTGACGGCATAATATAATAAGACCCAGTATAAAATAATAATTTTTCATTCTGATTTTCTTTTAATTAGCTACATTTCCAAATTCAAGTTCATTATCAGGCAAAGGGAAAGTATATAATTCCGGAAACTGTTCTTCCGCCACACCAGGTATCCCGGTCAGATTTTTTCGTTTCATATAATAAAACAACTGTCCTTCCCCCACAAATGTTTTCGTATATTCCTTATACAATTCCTGCTCCAGATCGTCGGTTCCTTCCTGTAAATCGTAAACGGCGCTGATACCGAACTGATTTCTTACCTGATTGATCCAGCTATAATCCCCACTCGCTTCTGCAGCGATATAATAAGCCTCACATCCACGAATCAGAGGTATATTGACGGGCGCTTGATTCGTCAGTTTCATGTACTTGGAAAGAAATTCGGTACTACTATTCGGATAATAGTTGAACCAATCTTTCGAGCGGTTGTCTATGGAGCCATACCGATCATTTTCATATATACTTTCCCGTTTCTGACCGGTTATGATCAATTGTTCTTCCTCCTCCAGATTAGGATTAAAATAGAGTTCCGAATAGTCCGTTACCTTGTCGGAATATAACTGAAAAGTCATGCCGGTGATCGGACAGCGGTTTGTTGAGGCTGCAATTTTCGCATATTCCAAAGCCTTTTCCTTGTCATCGATGTATAAATAAATGCGCGCTATAGTGGTAACGACCGCATAATAATTCATTCGTTCGCTGCGGTAACGAAGAAATCCTCCATCTTCATCATATTCGGCATTATCCGTTGCACCGGAAATATATTTTTCCGAATAACTCTCGAATGCGGGTCCGATGGGGTCGGTTTCCTTAAGCAAGGATTCCGCTTCGACCACATCCCGGATACAAGATTCGGCCAACTGTTTTACGCGCAATGGTTCGCACGGAATATGCGCGACGCGATCCACATAAGGAATAGTGAGCAAGTCTTTTCCCACCGTATAGGATGGAGCGTACATCCTCAGTAAATCGAAATGCAGATAAGCCCGTAATCCCAGTGCCTCTCCCTTGATGATGCTATAATTATTCCCGGTAAAAATCTCCTTGTTCTGTTCCACATTCATCAACAGATTATTCAAATTGGCGATGATGTAATACATGTCGCTCCAAATTCTCGTCACAATGGGTTTTACGTCGCTATGAGCATAATCATATGTACTTGCAGCCATATACGTACTCTTCTCGGCAGTAATGCTATAGTACTGTGCCAGAACATCCATAAAGCCCATTGTCAGATTCCCTCCGTATAAATCGGAAGAAGCCATTTGAATATAGGCGCCAAGCAAAGCCGTCTTATAACCGGACTCTTTAGCAAACAATTCATCCTCTTTCACTTCCGTTTTGGGAGAAACATCCAGCCAGTTTTCACAACCGGTCAGGCATACAAACAATCCGAACAAAAAATATAACTTTTTCATAATGCTAACTTTAAAACGTAATACGCAATGAGGTCCTGAAACTTCTGGCAAAAGGATAATCCAACCCTCTCTCCTGTTTTACCGACGACCAGCGGAAAACATCATTCATATAAAATTGCAATTTCAACCTTTCTATTCCAGTCTTTTTCAGGAAACTTCACGCACGATCCGCCCTGCAACCGTGCCAACTCGTTTCCGTCTGCTTCGACGACCGCCTTTATTTCCCTGGCTTCGGGTACACTGAAATTCAGGGGTGCGATGTTACACGGGACTGTCACACCGGTATAATCGGGGAAAATGGCAGGATAGTCCTTACTCTCCGCTTTCGCCTCCTTATCGTCCGGTCTGCAAGCTGCCAGTGAAAAGAGGAA
>CAJKZL010000159.1 GCA_905204385.1 uncultured Odoribacter sp.
CCTGGCCGAAAGGGAGTTCGAAGGGGCGGTCCCTTGATTCCAGCTCGATGCTGCCATCCACACCGGCACAAAAGATAACGACATCCGACTCGTGCGCCAAACGCAAAGGTTCTGAGAAATCCAGGTTGCCTTTGTAATCATATCCCATCCGGATCTCGGCAGGCAGGCTCCGTTGACTCAGATATTCCAAGCGTACCTGCAAACGGGTGCCTTTTTGGCCTTTCACTGTCACTTGCCCGTAATCGAAAGACTGAGAATCCGAAGCATCCAGCAACAATTTATCGTCTATCCAAAGACGATAACCACCCTGAGCGTCCACAAAAAACAGAAGGCTGTCGTTTCTTTCTACATCCACATAGCCGTCCCATTCTACCCGATAATCATCTCCCAAATCTTTGACCGGTGAACTCCACCAGGAGAAGTCCACCTGCTTGTCCACACGCTCCAATACAGACTTCTTCCCCTCCTGCAGGGAAGAAGGAAGTAACCTCCCACCGCCATCATCCGTCCGTCCGGCTGCCTTCGCCTGTTGTTGTAAAAGTTCTTCCGAAACGATGTTCTCATCGTTATTCCCCTGCTTGTAGTATTTAGCCCGAAGGCCGGCTTTTCCTGCTTCGGTCTTAAACACGCTGGTACGAAAAATCCGCTTTTTATAAGCATTGGAGATACCTTCTGAGTAATACACTTCAGCGTCAGGGTATTCAGCTTTGATGCCCTGGAGAATGGAAGTTATATGCCAGGGATGAACTTTCGAACTTCCGCCACCGCCGTAAGTAATGCCACTTACATCATGGCGCCTGTCTGTCACGAGATTATGTGCCGCATTGGGGCCTATTACAGCTATTTTAGCGGTTTTCTTCAACGGAAGGATTCCTTCTTCGTTTTTCAATAAAACCATTCCTTCCCTGGCGGCCTCATAAGCCATCCGATTGGCTCGAGGATTATAAAGAGGAATGGTTGCATCTTTTTGCGGACGGTCGAAGAAGCCCATTTCGATGCAAGTGCCATAGATCCGACGCACTTTCTCATCGATAGTTTCTTCCGTCACAATTCCCTTCCCGATAAGTGGCAACAACTTTTCTTTCACAAACCAGTCTTTACTTCCCATTTCCAGATCCAGTCCATGGTTGGCGGCTTTATCGGCCGAATAAGTGCAAGCCCAATCGGACATCAGCATCCCTTTGAATCCCCAATCTTTTTTGAGAATATCGATCAAGTCTTTATTTTCAGTACAATACACGCCATACAGAGGATTATATCCTGTCATTACCGCTTTTACATCAGCTTTTTGCACGGCAGCCTTGAAAGGAGGCAGATAAATTTCGTGAAGGGGACGTTCAGAGACCTCCGAACTGACCCGATAACGGTCATATTCCTGATCGTTGGCCGCAAAATGCTTCACTGTAGCGATGACTCCTCTCGCCTGTACCCCTTTAATAAAAGGTACAACCATTTCCGAAGAAAGATAGGGATCCTCGCCCAGGTATTCGAAATTGCGGGCGCCTTTAGAGGCACGATAGATATTTACCCCCGGTGCCAAAAGAAAATGAATGCCGCGGGCACGCCACTCTTGTCCATAGGCATCGCCGACACGGTTTGCCAAATCCCTGTTCCAGGAAGCAGCCAGCGCCAGCGCCGCCGGGAAAGCAGTCGCTTTTCCGAACTCACCCCAGGAAGCGACTCCCAAAGGTCCGTCTGCCAGTTTGAATGCAGGAATACCTAAACGCTCGCAAGGATGAAGGTAGAAATCCTGATATCCGGTCAGCAAATCGATCTTTTCCTCCAAGGTCATGCGTTGAATCAAATCCTCCACACGTTCTTTTACCGGCAAGTCAGGACGACGGAACGGATAAGTCCGGGCGGTTATCCCTTTCCTGTCAAAGATACTTTCGGCAGGAACAAATGACTTCTTATGAGCTTCTGCCAGGGTAGTCAGTTCTTTAACAATATCCTGATGCCTGGACGCAATGTTTTACAATTCACCGGGTTCTTCTTCCACATTGTATAGCACCGGGTTCTTATACACCACTTTCGCATCGTTGCCATAGGCCGATTTATAGGAAAAATGCACTTTATATTTACCTTTTCTTACTGCATACAAATCATTGCCACGATAAAAATAGAAAACATCCCGCTTGGATGCCGATTTATCACGGATGACATTCAACAGACTTACCCCATCGTAGATTCTATCCGAAGGCAACTCTACACCAGCCAATTCACAGCAGGTAGGCAACAAGTCCAAAGTACTTCCCATATCCGTTATTATCCCGGAATTGACCATTTTACCCCACATGATGCACGGCACCCGAAAACCTCCCTCGAACATAGAAGCTTTACCGTCTTTCAGCGAACCGGCCGAACCACCCTCTTGTCTGTAGGATAGCCATGGACCATTGTCGGAAGTAAAAATCACCAGCGTGTTGTCTGCGAGTCCGGTTTGCTGAAGAGCCTGTAATATCGATCCGGTGCTCCAGTCCAATTCTTCGATAGCATCCCCGTATTTCCCTCTGGCCGATTTGCCTTGAAAATCATCCGCTGCATACACAGGTATATGCGGCATAGGATGTGCTACATACAAGAAAAAAGGATGGTCCGCATGGGATTGAATGTAACGCACTGCAGCCTGAGTCACCTGTTGTGTCAGATAATGCTGATCCGGCTCATGTTCTATTACCTTGTCCTGCTCATAAAGCATATATTCATAAGGATACTTTTTATTGCCTCTCTTTGCATTCTCTGCACGACTCATGTCATTGGAATAGGGATAGCCGTAAAAATAGTCGAATCCGTGTTGCAGAGGCATATACTGAGGCAAATGTCCTAAATGCCACTTGCCGATGCAAGCAGTGTGATATCCTGCTTGTTTCAGCAACTCCGGTATAGTGATCTCTTCCGACGGCAAGCCACCCGGAGAATCGGGAAACAACACACGCTTGTCATTGCCATACATGCCTGTTCGTACCCCCAGCCGCCCGGTCAACAAGCCTGCACGGCTTGGAGAGGAAACGGATGCAGACACATAAAAGCTGGTCCACTTCTGCCCTTCCTGTGCCATCCGATCCAAATGAGGAGTTTTAATACTGGGATTTCCAAAACAGGAAAGATCACCATAACCCATATCATCACAATTAATGACGATAATATTCGTTTTGGTGTCGGCCGGCTGTTTGGCTATACACTCATATGCGTTGACAGTCAGCCCGCCGACACATAAACAGATCAAATTTAATGAGTTCATTTCAGTGCATAATAAAATTAGGAATTTAATATTTAATTATCTGATAATCAGTTGTTGGTTGTTTTATGAAATCTGGGAAATCAATAGGTTTAAAGAAAAGTTCGATGGCTTTTCTATGATGACTAATCTTAAGGTTTGTTGCAAACATAGTAATTTATTTTAAAAAAAGTCATTTAATTTTTCACCCTAAAGGGAGGTTGGCGTGCATTTAGAGTGAATAAACCGGAAAAACAGACCGATTTATTCATTTTACATGTTAAAATCGTCTGATATGGATGAATCTTTAAAAAGCAGCCAAGAAAGAATATTCCATAAACTGTGGGAAGTACTTTATTCGGATAAAGACTCCCCCGATGCTGTGCAGGACCCCCGGATACGGCAGGCAATCCGCCGGATATACGAGGTGGTGAGTGCCCCGGACGGGGATTACGAACTCGTCTGGGAAAAAATCGACCGGGAGATCCGGGAAAAGGAAAGGACAAAGCATCGGCTGAGGCTTCGGATGATGCGCTATGCCGCCCTGTTTCTTTTGCCCTTGCTTTGCGGGGGCATTGCCTGGTATGTTTGGAGACCTGCCGAAACAGGGATGTCTCCGGAAATGGCCGGAGATGGGCGTCCCCGCCAGGGTATCGTCTTGACTTTGGGAAACGGACAACGGCTGAATTTGCAGGAGAAACCCTCCGGGGAGTTGTGGGAAACCGCCACGGTGGGGATTCGTAAGGATAGCCTGAACGGCATCGTGTATGAGGGCCGCGGGACAGGAGAGACTACGGCGGCCTTTCACACCCTGGAGATTCCCGTTGCTGCCGATTATCGGCTGCGCTTATCCGACGGCACGGTCGTTTATCTGAATTCCGGAACCACCCTTCGCTATCCCGAAGTATTTGCCGGAAACGAACGGAAAGTGTACCTGGAAGGGGAGGCTTATTTTGAGGTAGCCGAAGATTCGTTACATCCTTTCAAAGTCATCGTGGACCGGCTGGAAGTAGAGGTGCTGGGGACTCATTTCAACGTATATGCTTATCCGGAACAACGCGGCATAGCGACCACTTTGGCCGAAGGGAAAGTCAGGGTGACCGATGGTGGGAGAGAAGTGGTCCTCAGGCCGGGGGAGCAGGCGTGGGCCACGGACGACGGTTTACAGGTCAGGGAAGTGGATGTGAAAGAATTTACCGGTTGGAAGGACGGACTGTTCAGGTTCCGACAGATGCCTTTGAAGGAGATGATGATCCAGGTTTACCGATGGTATGGAGTCGAAGCGGACTTTGCCGACAAGGGATTGGAAACAATTACGTTTACGGGAGTCATCAATAAGAATCTTCCGGCCGGAGAATTGTTCCGGATTATCGAAAGCGTTGTGGACGTCCGCTTTACGAAGGATAGAGAGAATCATGTAATGATTACTACTAAATAAAAAATCACCGGCAAGGGTTGGTAGCTTTTGCCGGTGAAGGGTGAATTATTCCGGCCTCGTTGGTAGCCAGGCCGGACATGTTAAACTTCAATACACAAATTTATGAAAAAAAAGCAGGCGGAAAACGCCGCGTCGTATTATTTATTACGAAAAATGCTGCGTGGTATGAAAATTACCTTTTTTCTTCTTTTGGCCTTCTTCGTGCAAGTAAGCGCCAGTACGTATTCCCAGCAGGTGAAAGTTTCGCTGGAGTGTCAGAATGAAGAGTTACTGACCGTTATGAAAAATCTGGAGAAGCAGACCGATCTTTTCTTTTTCTTCAATGACAAAGCTATGGATACCCGGCAAAAAGTCACCTTGTCGGTGAAGGAGGAGAAGTTGGACGAGGTGTTGGACAAGCTATTTGCAGGCCGGTTTCAGTGGGAGATTGTGAGCAACCTGATCGTGCTCAAACCTGTCCCGCGGCAAATGCCCCGGCAACAAGAGATGTATGGAGTGGTGGGCCGGGTAACGGATGAAAACGGATTACCGCTTCCGGGAGTCACGGTGTTGCTGAAAGGAACGCAATTGGGGACGGCGACGGATGCGGACGGCGTTTACATGTTGATGATTCCGGACGGAAAGAATGTATTGCTGTTTACGATGGTCGGCATGGAAACCCAGGAACGTTCCGTTCAGCCCGACGGCAAGGAAATCCGCCTGGATGTGACGATGAAGAATGCTGTCAGCGAAATGAAAGAAGTGGTGGTCACCGGGTATTTTAATAAGTCTAAGGATAGCTTTACGGGTGCGGTGACTTCCGTGAAGCGGGAGGAGTTGCGCAAATTCGGGAATGTAAATCTGCTGGAGGCATTGCGGATGGTCGATCCTTCTTTTAAGATCAAGGAAAACAATCTGAAAGGATCGGATCCCAACACCTTGCCCGATTTCTTTGTCCGGGGCGAGAGTAGTTTTATGGGCGAAAGCAATATTCCGACGTTTATCGTCGATGGGTATGAAGTCTCTTTACAAAGGGTATTCGATATGGATATGGAACGCATCGAAAGCATCACCGTATTGAAGGATGCTTCGGCCACCATCCTTTATGGTTCGCGTTCGGCGAACGGAGTGGTGGTGATCGAGACCCGGCGGCCTGAAGGCGGGCGGTTTCAGGTGACTTATTCCAACCGGACCAGTTTGTCCATGGCCGACCTGACCGATTATAATTTGATGGATGCCCGCGAAAAACTGGAATATGAACAGAAATCGGGGATATTTGATGGGTTGGCTCTGGAAGGGTTACGCCATTTGGAAAAAATAAAGGCAGACGTAGAACGCGGGGTGAATACCGACTGGCTGGCACAACCCGTACGAAATGCGGTTTCCCATGCTCATTCGTTGTATATCGACGGAGGTTCGGAGGCGGTGATCTATGGTTTGGGGGTGAACTATAACCGGAATAACGGGGGGATAAAAAAATCCTACCGGGAAGTTTTCGGGGCTTCATTCGACCTCACCTATCGGATCCGTGATAAAATCAATGTGCGCAACAGTTTTGAGTTTACGCAAACCAATGTGAAAAACTCGCCCTATGGCTCTTTTTCTTTGTACGCGAAAGCGAATCCCTACAATCCGATTTATGACGAGGACGGGAAGTTGATAAAAACCTATACCGTTCATGCCAATCAAAGCGAAACAGACGATCAGTATCAGAATCCCCTGTATAATGCTACTTTGCCTTATAAGGATGAGTCGGCTATCCATACCATCACGGATAACCTGAGCATCGATTACTGGATTTTGCCGGAATTGCGTTTCAAAGGAACCGTCGCTTTGACCAAGACGCTGAACAGTTCCGATAAATTTGTTTCACCCGATCATACCGATTACAATTCAGGATATAAACCGACCGAAAAAGGATATTACAAAAAGGGAAACGGGAAAGGATTTTCTTATAACATTAACACGACACTGAATTACAATTTGCAGAAAAACAGACATTTATTGTTTACCGGCGTGGGAATGAACCTCATTCAGAATAAATCGGTCAATGACTCGTATAAAGCTATCGGTTTCCTGGACGGACGTTTCAATGAAATCTGGTTCGGTTCATCTTATGAGAATGGTGGAAAACCTTCCGGCTCGGAGGAGGAAGACCGGATGATAGGTTTGTTTGCCAATGTCAATTATTCTTTCGATATCCGATATGTTGCCGATTTCTCGGGACGGCTGGACGGTTCTTCCAAGTA
>CAJKZL010000160.1 GCA_905204385.1 uncultured Odoribacter sp.
CCGAATGTAGTGAATTTATATAAATCCTCTAAGGGGATGAAATTCGAGATTATCGGCATTTCTCTGGATAGTCAGGAAAAGCCCTGGAAAAAGGCGGTAGAGGAGATGAAGATGACCTGGCCGCAAGGATGCGATTTGCGCGGATGGAATAGCGAAGTGGCCCGTAAATGCAATATACATGCTATACCGGCGACGGTTTTGTTGGATCCTGAAGGAAAGGTGGTGGCTCTGAATTTACGGGGAGAGGCATTGACAGCCAAAGTGAAGGAAGTGCTGGGCAAAAAGAAGTGAAACTACTGATTAGCAACCGGCATGTGAGCGTGGGCATGCCTGGATATTTTCGACTACTAAATAACTAAATGTACAAAATTATGAAAAGAAAGCTTTTGCCTGTTCGATGGAAATGCTGTGATTTTCTTATCGTTTTCGGGCTGTTGTTTCCGTTTACTGCGGCAAGTTATGCGGGCAACGGGAATACCTACAAACAAAAGACGATCGATCTGGAAGTGGTGGAGCTGGATTTGCAGCAAGTGTTGAACAAGATCTCCCGGATGGCTGATGTCCGTTTTTTTTATGATCATTCGATGTTGAATGTGAAAAGAAAGCTGACGCTTCATTTAAAGGATTGTCCGTTGGAAGAAGCGGTGAAACGGGTATTTACGGGGCAACCGGTAAATTGTGAATATTTGCACAACCGGACGATCGTGGTCAAACCTTTTCCTCAGTCGCAGCAAATCGCCGGACGCAAAATTACAGGGGTCGTTATCGACAGCGAGGAAGAAACTCCCTTGCCGGGCGCATCGGTCGTATTGGCGGAACAAAAATCTATCGGAGTGGTGACCGATGAAAACGGTAAATTCAGCTTTACGGTGCCTGACGGGGTAACTGCTATCGTTATTTCCTTTGTGGGCTACCAGGCGGAAACCTTCCGATTAGGCAGTAAGACAAAATTGACGGACCTGGTGATTAAGCTGACTTCCCGCTCGGTGGAGATGGAGGACGTGGTGGTCACCGGTATGGCTCCCCGGAAAGTGGAAAGTTTTTCCGGAAGTTATGTCTCCGTAAAAGGAGATGAATTGAAGAGGTTGAATCCCAATAATTTATTGGCAGCCTTGCAATTGTTCGACCCTAGCTTCCGGCTGGTGGAAAACAACCAGCAGGGGTCGAATCCCAATGCTTTGCCTGAATTTCGGATGAGAGGAGACGTACAGTTGGGGAAAGCTTCTACCCCCAATCTGGATATCCTGGTGGGAGATTATTCCACCCGTCCGAATACGCCCTTGTTTATCCTGGATGGTTTTGAAACGACTTTACAGCGGATAGTCGACCTGGATCCCGAACGGGTAGAGTCCATCACGATTTTGAAAGATGCGGCGGCGACGGCCATTTACGGTTCGAAAGCTGCAAACGGGGTGGTGGTTTTTGAAACCAAAAAGCCGGTAGAAGGGTCTTTAAGATTGTCTTATTCTACGAATTTGGGGATTACGATTCCGGACCTTACGGATTATAATCTGATGGATGCGGCCGAAAAATTACAGTTTGAGTTCGACGCTGGCCTGTTCGACGTAACGAAGGCCGAGGATATGAATTATTACAATAAATACAAAGAGGAGGTGTTGCGGGGTGTGAATACCTATTGGTTGTCGGCTCCTTTGCGTACGCCTTTTCTGCATCGGCATACTCTGTCCATGCAAGGAGGAGATAAAGCTTTCCGGTATAATTTAAGTTTGAATTACGGTAGCCAGCCGGGCGTCATGAAGGAATCCGAAAGGCGTAATCTGGGAGTGGGACTCAGCATACAATATCGCCGGAAAAAATGGAATATCTCCATTGATATGCGGGTAAACAACACCCGGGGGTTCAATACGTCTTATGGAGATTTCAGCGAGTATACGCGGTTGAATCCTTACTACCGGATGACCGACGAGCAAGGGAAGTATATAAAAACATTGGATATCAAAGCGGTAGGGGCAGGCATGAATAAAGTGAATATTTCCAATCCTCTTTATAATACACAGTTCCCTTATAAAAATGAATCCAAGAATTTTAATGTAACCGATAATTTTTCTATAGAGTGCCGGATTCTTGAAAATTTGCGGGTAAATGCACAGGCGTCGTTTACGAAGGGAAGTGCCCGTAGTGAAATTTTCAAGTCGATGAATCATACTTCCTTTAAGGATACGGAGCTCACTGCGAGAGGTTCTTACAACAAAAACGATGCGAGTGATTTCCGATGGAGTGCGAACGCTTCAGTGAGTTATAATCTGACAATAGACAAGCATTTGCTGAGTTTTATGGGCCGCTACCACATGGATGAAAGCACTAGCGACGGGATATATTTATCGGCAAAAGGATTTCCGAATGATGAAATGACCGATTTTTTGTTTGCTTACGAGATGGATAACCGGGTGAGCGGGGCGGAGTCCACTTCGCGGAGTCTCGGAGTGGTAGGGCAGGTCAGTTATATGTACGATATGCGTTATTCTGCAGACTTCAGCATTCGCGGAGATCGGGCATCTCGTTTCGGAAGCGAGACGAAAATGGCTCCTTTCTGGTCGGTGGGAGCCCGTTGGAATGTACATCGCGAGAAATGGCTGAAACATACGTTTATCTCTAATCTGGTGGTGAGGGGATCGTTTGGATTGACAGGTTCGCAGAGCTATTCGGCCTATCAGGCAACCGAGATGTATTCTTTTGATGATCTTTTGTTTCCTTATGAGGGATCGGATGTCATCGGGGCTCAATTAAAAGGCTTCGGCAATCCGAATCTCGGATGGTCCAAAACGATGAACCGGAGTTTTGCCCTGGAGGTTGCTTTCTGGAAGGGAAGGGTGAGGGCTTCTGTAAATTATTACAACGACCTGACCAAAAATTTATTGCTGACCTATAACATCGCTCCTTCAACGGGCTTCGGTACGATGGTCACCAATGCCGGGCAGGTTTCCAATAGCGGTACCGATGTACATTTCAGCATTACCCCTTTCCGGGATTATAAAAGGGAGATTTATTGGTCGGTCAGTTGGAATGGTTCGCACAATAAAAACGAGATCAAGAAGATTTCCAATGAAATCCGGAAAATGAACGAGCAAAATATGCAGTCCAAGGGAGCGCCCGAGCCGATTTACCAGGAGGGAAGGTCTACCTCTATGCTTTATGCCGTACGTTCGGTGGGTATCGATCCCGGGACCGGACGGGAAGTATTTCTGGACAAGGAAGGCAATAAGACTTATACTTGGAATGCTTCTTACAAAGTGCCGGTGGGGGATTCGGAGCCTAAGCTGAGGGGATCTTTGATGACTTCGTTCACCTGGAAAAGCCTGAGCTTGTCGTTGGCCTGTAGTTATCAGTGGGGAGCATGGCGTTATAATTCTACTTTAGTCAGTAAGATCGAAAATACAACTATCGGGTATAATGTCGACCGCCGGGCGGCGCAAGACCGTTGGAGGGAGGTGGGAGATGTCACCCGCTACAAGGCGATTAAATTGACGGGACAGGCCACAGAATCGTCCACCCGTTTCATTCAGAAGTTCAATGAATTTAAAGGCAGTTCGTTGAGTGTAGGATATCGCTTGAATTCCGAGAATTTCAAATTTCTGAGAAGCTGTAAAGTGGCCAGTATTTCGTTGAATACCGCATTTAACGACATCTTCAGGCTTTCTACCGTAAAACAGGAAAGAGGGTTGTCTTATCCTTTTGCCCGTACTTTTAATCTATCGATTTCTGTACTTTTTAATTAATAGGTTGATTATGAAATATTTGAATGTATTAAGGTGGATGTTGCCGGTGCTTTTATTTTCTTGCGCCGACTGGCTGGACGTGAATCCGAAGACGGATATGAAATCGGAAGTATTGTATACCACCGAGAACGGGTTCAAAAGTGCTTTGACAGGTATTTATGGCCGGATGTCGAAAGGAAGTGCCTATGGGGGAACGCTGACTTTTAATTTTATGGAACAATTGGCCCAGCGTTACGATCAAAAAGAAGTATCCGAAACTGAACGGGCAAAAATATATGATTATAAAAGCAACGCCTCTTCCAAGAGCAATGTAAATACTACCTGGTCTTTTATGTATCAAACTTTGGCCAATATCAATAATCTATTGAAGTTTTTGGATGTCAATGCTCAGTATATCACTACTCCGGGTTACCGGGAGATTATGAAAGGAGAAGCTCTGGGATTGCGTGCCTTTCATTATTTTGACCTGTTGCGCATGTGGGGACCCTGCCGGTTTGCAGAAAATAAATCGGTGAAAGTGTTGCCTTACAGGGATCAATTCCTGCCGGATAAGGTGGCTTTGATGAGCGCCGATTCGATTGCGATCCGGATTATAGCCGATTTAAAGGAAGCGGAAATATTATTGGAAAACGATCCGATGGAGTTGTTGCATAATCCGGAAGAACCGTTTATGGCTAACCGTCGGTTGCGAATGAATAAATACGCAGTGAAGGCCTTGATGGCCCGGGTGTTTTTATGGATAGGAGACAAGGAAAATGCTGCCTTGAAAGCGCAGGAGGTTATCGATGGGTGTGGGATGAAACTGGTGAGGGACAGCCGGAATGATACCGCATTTTAAGAGGCGACCTTATTCGGCTTGCATATGTATAATATGTATCAGAAGCTAAGTGGGTATTTTTTTGCCGAATATTCCGAGAATGCCGGCTTGTGGATCACGAAAGATAACGTGGATGCGGTCTTTGAGGCCAACAGTATCGGCATGAACGATATCCGGTATAAAGGTAGTTATGGGTTTATCTTTTATACGACTCCCAGCCGGGAGGTGAAGGCGATGTGCCGGAAGTATCTGGAAGTAGCGAGTTCGGTTTATAAAGAAAATATTCCCTTGATCCGCCTTTCTGAAATGTATTATATCCTGGCGGAATGCCTTTCGTACGAGGAAGGAGCGCAGATGTTGAATATGGTGAGGAAAGCGCGGGGAATCTCCCAGCAATACAGCGTTTCTTTCTCCACTGAGGAGCAACGGGCGGAAGAGTTGGAAAAGGAATATCAAAAAGATTTCTTTTGCGAAGGACAATTTTTTTATTTCCTGAAGAGGTATGAACGGAAAGATTTCTACCGTTGTCCGAAAGCCGGTTCCATGAAAACGGAAGATTATGTTTTTCCGGTTCCCGACGGAGAAGTCGAGTATGGTTGGGTTGAATATTAAAAGTAAATGCAATGAAAAGAATCGTATATTTTATATTGGTTTTATCTTTTTTCTGGGGATGCCGGAAAGAAGAAGCGTTTCGCTATGCAGATCCCGTGGGCGGACTGCAATTCGGTTACAGCACGCTGGAAAGAGATGTCAATTTTTCTTTTATGAAGAACGCGGAAGGGAGGTATCTGGGAGATTCCATACAATTCGATACCTTGAAGCTGGCTTTGGGTGTGGTGGGATTTCCTTTGGATAAGGACCGGGCTGTTGTGTTGGATACCCTATTGGTTGCCGGGCAAGATTCCGGCAGGGTGGCCCGGGTGACTTTTCTGCCGCCCTACACTTTCAGAGCCGGCAGGCATAAGGATACCCTGAAGTTTGTATTACATCGCCCGCCGGCCCGGGGGGTGTATGTGGTGGGGCTTACGTTCGACTGGGACCGGACATCTGCCGATTTTGGAAAAGGGGTGAAGGAGAGATCGGTGTATAAGCTTAAAGTAACGGATCGGTATCCGAAGCCGGAGAAATGGAATAATACTTATTTCGGTGAATATACCGAAGAAAAGTATGCTTTTTATGTGACGGTCATCGGCGAAATCATGGATAATTTTAAAGCTGTGAACGGACAGAACTATAACCGGAAACTTCGGGCGGCTCTGGAGGAATATAACCGGGAACATCCTGAAATGCCTAAGGACTTTACTTTTCCGGTAAAGTGATGTGCAGAGGGAAAATGAAGAGCGTATGACATGTTTGAATTTGAATCGATAATAAGCTCATGATGATGAAAAAATATATCGCATATGGTTTGACGGGAGTTTTGTCGTTGCTTTGTAGTTGTTATGAAGACAAAGGAACCTACTCTTATGGGGAGATCAATGAAATGACCTTAAGTTTTTCTCCTGCAACTACTTCTTCGAATGCGGATTTGTACCTGGTGCCGAAGCCTGCAAAAGATACCTTGTATTTTGAACTGACTCCTGTGGTGGATCAGACGGTACAGGCGGACGAAAGCAATCTCGAATACCGGTGGATGGTGTTAAGGGAAAAGGTGGAACAGGAAGAAAAGTTCGATACTGCTTATGTAAAAACTTATACTTTTAAATTTGCACCGGGAGTGGATACCTCTTATACCGTCCTTTTTTCGGTAAGGGACAGGGGGACGGATGTGGAACGCTATCGCCGGCTGAAGGTGAAAACCATTGTGCCCTATATCCGGAACTGGCTGATTCTGCACGGTCAGGCGGGAGACCGGAAGATAGCGGCTTTGGAATACGATTCCACAGGAATGAACCTTTCGCGCCGCGTGGAGGATATTTATTATGAGGTAAACCATGAACGGCGCTTTCAGAATGCTTTTGCTCTGGGCTATGTGTCGGATGTTATGCCACGTTCGATGAGTGATAAGGAGCGGTTGTATATTCTTGAACCCGACAATTGCTATTGGTTGTATCCTTTTAACAGTGAATTTCGGGCCGATAAAGAGGAAATGATGCCCGATGCCTGGAATGGGACGTTTAAAACGTGCTTCGATGCCCATACCACCAATTATATCGGGATTTTGGACGAGGTGGGTAATTATTATCATTGCGGAGCCTTCGGCTTTTTTTACCTGGCGAATTATAAAGAGGAGAATGCAGGGGAACCTTTAACTCCCCGTATAGAATGGGGATATGTCAATATAAGGGGACAAGCTACGCTTTGGGATAAGGCCAATAAAAAGTTTA
>CAJKZL010000161.1 GCA_905204385.1 uncultured Odoribacter sp.
TACCTGCCTTTACTCAAGGGGGTAGATATCTGTAAGCGAGTCCGTACAATTCGGGATATACCGGTTTCTCTCTCCGTTGCCATGAATACCAAGGTGTAGTTGTTCGCCTCTAATGCCAAATGATAATTCAACTGACGGGTATGGCAAATCGTATCCAGGGTAGCGCCTTGTCCGGGCTTTATGATCCCCCACCAATATTCATATTCTACATCCGAAGGAATGACAACCGGATTGATTCTCAGAGTATCGATCAGAGCGATACCGTTATAGGATTCTTCGATACTATCAATTGTGACTTCAAAAGTATCTTTGTAGTCATAATTGCCTTTGTCTTCATAACAGCCAATCAAAATATTAGCCCATAGAAAAATACTGCTAATAATGATTATGTATTTCATAATAAGTAGTTTGTCAAGATTAATTACACATTCCGATATTTTTTTGAGCTGTAGACGAAAAGTCTACGAAAATATCAAATAAGTCCATAGACTTAGGTTCATTTTAATAAATAGGAAAAGTGATCGGTTCACTGTTCGGGTCATCCTGTTTTTCCCGCATAGGAGCTTTGCCGGTTGCCAAATTGACGGGATCGGAATTATAAGCATCCAATGCTTTTTTCAATTTATCCTGGATATAAAGTAACTCAGCATAGTCGGTTATAATTCTGTTATACCACTGATCTGTCAATTTCTCCTGTATCACTTCAAACATAAATTCGTGTTTCCGTGTGCTGTATTTTCCGAAGTAATAAGTTTCCACGTGAGATGTCCAAAATGCCGGTCGGCTTAACTTATCGGAGAAGATAATGGTCCCTGACAGATGTTCCTTTTCTCCCAAAGCAAAATCTTGGGTCGCTTTCAATTTCAGGCATAAACGGTATTCTTCTGTGGTCAGGCTGGTATCCCGCAATAAAATAACCGGGACTTCGAGTGTCACCATATGAGGAGGGATTACCAACAACGGTTCCATTTCAGCATCGTCCATGGCTATATAATGAATTCCCGGAACCGCTTTATGAGGTTTCTCCGTCACAATAGAGTCGGTTAAATTCCCTTTGTTGTCATATAAGTATTTTACGTCGTATTCGCTGATTTGCTCCAATGCTATTTTACGGGGGCTATCTGCTGGATAACCGCTTGTATTGACGGTCAGAAAAACCGTATCCCGGGTAATGGATTTATCTTTATACAAGAAATCGGTTCTGATTTCTTTTTCCTCATCCATTTGAATTCTTGCTATGTCATCAAAAAACGTGTACTTGGATTTTTCACATCCTCCTGAAATAGGAATCAGCAAGAGAATAAGGTATATGTATTTATTTTTCATAGGATTATAACTTTATTTTATGTGATTGATTTCCTTGGTGGGTAGCGGAATAACATACGCTTGTGTATCGCCCGGGTCTACAGCCCATAAAATATCGGTAACCGCCAGTCTTTTATAAGCGTAAAACGCTTGCCCTTCACCATAAAATTCCTTGTTGTACTGTTCTATGAGAATATTTCTTAACTGATATTCATCCTGTAAAGTAACAAGCGGGATATCTCTGGACAAGCAATATTCCCTGTACAATTCATTTGCTTCAGCCAACGTCCCGCATTCCATAGCGATCAGATACATTTCAGACAGACGTAATAAAGGAAGCTGATTCAATGTGCTGTTTTCATCTTTTTGCAGGAATTTGGTAATCGTATAGACGGACGACATGTCTTCCTTTTTGTATTCTTTCCATAACGACAGACGGATATCCGTAGTTCCGGCCTCATATAATTGGGGAACTACGATATTTTTTTTCCTGGCATAATATGCAGAAGTCGTGAAATTGCTTTTTGCCTTGTCGTACAGCTTATAATCATAAATTGCCATGATATGTTCGCACGAAAAAGAAAAATCTTCTTTGGTAATATCTTCTGAAGACCCTAACCAAAAAATGGAATATTTTTCACTATCCGTAGCATCGATGACTTCTTTAGCACAAGCACAAGCTTTTGTCTTATTTTCCTCTCCGCCCATCCACAGGTAAAAACGTGCTTCCAAAGCCTTGATCGCATAATAGTTAAATCGGAGTTGCCTTGCTTTTAAAAAATCGGCTGCCTGAATATACAATATCACCAATATTGTATTTTCAGCCCGGACCGGGTCATACGGTTTCATAAGATTCTCTGCTGCCAGTATATCCTCTTCCAGGAATCCGGTATATTCGTTGTAAGTATGATGAGGGTGGTACTGTATCGAGACGGTACGCACATAAGGTAAAACCACCGAATTGCCCGGATTTTCCGGCATGGGACCGAAAAGTCTCAGCAGATCGAGATGGCAATAAGCCCGTATTGCCAAAGCTTCTCCTTTGATGATATTATACATCCCTTGCTCGAAAATACTTTCTTGTCCTTCTATATGCTCCAATAACATATTGGCCGAAGAGATACTTTTGTAAAGTTGCGCATAGATATCCGAAAAATAGCTTTGCACCGACTCATCGATGTAATTATAGCGGGAAATCTTTTCCTGAGGACTTTCCGCAGCATAGTCCCAATGCTGAGCAAGGTATTCCACCGTCCCGAACATCAGTTCCCGGCCATATACACTATTGCTTTTCAAATCCAGATACACTCCGGTCAACACTTCCTGAAACCCTTGTTGGCTTGCATACATGTCCTTCAGGTTCATCTCTGTTTGGGGTTGTAAGTCCAGCCAGTCATTGCAAGACGATAATCCTGCCATCAAACAGCTTATCAAGATATAAAACTTATATTTCATCGCTAATCCTATTTATTAAAACGTTGCACTTAAGGTAAAAGAAAATTGCCGGGAAAAGGGATATAAAGTACCGCGTTCTTGTTTTATCGTCGATATACGGAATACGTCGGAGATGTCTCCTTTCAAAGTCAGGTAATGCATCCCGAGATGATGCCGGAGCCATTTGTTATTCCGGAACTCATAGGTAATATTTATATTCTGACAATTAAAAGTGGCTTCATCCTCGACAAACCGGGACGTAGCGTAGGTAGGAGTCGTTATTTTGATCCCTTTGAAAAAAGTCCTGTCCCCGGGTTCTTTCCAACGGTCGTCATATACCCGTTTATCGACATTATATTTTTTATCGGCATTTTCAACACGGTTGATCAAGGTCTCGTTATACTGTTGTCCGCCCCATTCATATCCGAACGAAACATTGGCGGACAAATTTCTCCAACGGAACATCGTATTGAGATTGCCCCGGTATTTTGGTTCCTTGATGCCACAGAAAACCCGGTCTTCTGCATCCCAGGTGTAAGTGATTTCTCCATTCTGCTTATGATAGAGTTCTTTACCGTTGCTCGGATCGATCCCCAAAGAAGGCACCACGTAGATAGAGTTTGAAGACTCTCCTTCTTTCCATACGGTATTGGGGGTTGTTCCCTTGCTCAATAACAAACTCTCATTGGCTTCCTTCATCGCCTCGGACAATTTAATAATCTTGTCGTCATTCCGTACCAAGGATCCTGTAACCGACCAAATCATTTCCCGTTCGGTATCCCGCAAAATAAAGGCACTCAACCGTATTTCCAAACCTTTGTTTTCTAATTCTCCGATATTGCTTTTGTAGCTGGGATAACCGTTAGAAAGCGGTAATTCTAAGGAAGACAATAAACCCCGCGTCCTTTCCAGATATACATCTCCTACCAGGCTGATCCGGTTATTGAGGATATTCAATTCCAAACCGGCATTGTATTTGAGGGTCTTTTGCCATTCCAGATTCGGGTTGGCTAAAGCCTTCATCTGCGATCCCATCCATTGATAATAGCGGTCATTCAGTACATAGGTATAGGTTGCCATAGCCTCATAGGCGGTAAAATTGTTAGAACCGGTTTCACCGACGGATCCCCTGATTTTCAATCGGTCGATAAGATTCACGTTGCTCATAAAATTTTCTCTGTGTATGTTCCAGCCGATACCCGCCGACCAAAAAGGAGCAAAACGACGGTCTGAACCATACAAAGAGGAACCGTCCGTACGGAAAGAAGCATCTACAAAATAACGATCTTCAAAAGAATAACTGATATTTCCCACCACCCCGACACGTCTGCTGCGCGATTCGTTACCGGACGGTTTACCTTCTTTAGGATAAGCCATGGCTACCGGCAGAAAATCCATGGAACCACTAGGGAAACCCTCCACTGAAAACGCATAATTATAATACTTATAATCCTCCAAATCAGCATTTACCCCAGCATAGACACTGTGTTTCTCCGCAAATACTTTAGAATAATTGGCTGTCAGCGATACATTATACCGTAATGTCTTACCGGTCGAATAGTCATAACTACCTTTCCGGAAGTAACTCTCGCTATTGTAAGAGGCAAATTCCGTATGTTCTGGTGGAAGATATTTATCACTATTGTCTGTCTGGCTATATATGCCGAAATTTCCCCGCAAGGTGAAATCTTGTACCGGCTTCCATTCTATAGAAAAATTGTTCGTAATATTGGTATAATCTTTAGTATCCTTGGTGTTCAATGTTGCATTATAGAGGGGATTGCCCGGATATTCCCCATTCCAATATTCCCGGTCTTCATCAAAAAATTTTTTTAGATTACCATTCTCATCGGTCGGTGTCCAATAGGGATTCAGTTTCACATACTCATCGAAGGTACCGTAGGGTGACTCCTGCGATTTATTCAAACTAATGGTAAGGCTATTGCGGAAAATCAGATTAGAGGTTTTGTACGAAAGATTAATGCCCCCATTGAAATTATCCCGAAAAGATTCTTTCATTACGCCCGCAATGTGATTATATTGTACGGTTGCTGAGTACCGGAAAGCCTGGTCCCCACCTTCCAATTTCAGATTATGACGGTGTCCCATTCCTACCCGAAGGGGTTTCGATAACCAATAAGTATTCACCCCTCTTTCTACTTGCTGTAAGATACTGTTATATTTTTCCCATAAGTCCAAATTGTAATCCGGGCGTTTATATGGATCTTCATAATATCCCGAGCGCCGTTCCAGATCCAGCTTCTCGCGGGCATCCAATACCTGGTAATCGCTCAGGTCCGGAACCTCTATATTCAAACTTCCGGTATAGGTCAGTTTCAGCTTTCCCGCTTCCGGCTCTTTTGTCTCGATCACCACTACGCCGTTTGCCCCTCGTGAACCATAAATCGCCGTCGCCGAAGCATCTTTCAGCAAGGTAATGCTCTTTACTTCATTGTCATCCAGATCCATCATCCGCTGTAATGTAATCTCGAAACCATCCATGATAATTAGCGGTGTATTCAGCTCTGCGCGGCTCTCGCTTTGCAACTGGTCGATGTCCGGCATATTTGCCGCACCACGAATCTGAATTTCAGGCAGCTTGTTCGGATTAGAACCCCATTCGTTATTCTCCAGAATATTAAACGACGGATCGATATTTCTCAAGGAGGTCAATATATTCCGGTTACCGAAACTCTTTAATTCTTTCTCTGTAATGACCGATACCGCTCCGGTATAACTTTCTTTCGACTTCGAGAAAATACCTGTCACCACCACTTCGTCTATTTCAGTTACATTTTCTTCCATCACGATCTTCAACTCTTGTTCGCCGCGATAGACCACTTCCTGTGTCTTCATCCCGATAAACGAAAATACCAGTATCGGATCGGATCCTGCCGGTAAGGTCAATTCGTAATATCCATTATTATCCGATACGACACCGATAGTGGTGCCCTTGATTCTTACCGTTACGCCAGGAAGACGGACTGCTTTTGTATCCGTCACATGGCCTTTGATTACCATCTTTTCCTGTGGAATGGCTGGAATGGCTTTCTTTACTACAATCTGGTCTTTTTCGAGTACGTAAGTTAAACCGAGGGGACGGAGTAATTCGTCCAGCACTTCACGGACATCTGTTTTCCGGGCCTTCACCTTTACCCGCCCTTTAGATTCGATCATGGCGGTATTGTACAAAAATTTCAGTCCGGTTTGATTTTCAATGTGGCTGAATACCTCGGTCAGGGGAGTTTCCTCCATTTTCAGGTCGAGCATATACTGTTGGGAGTAGACTTCCGCCCGGATTCCACCCGCTAGTATAAGCATGAAGACTAATACACATTTCATTTTTCTGCAAAGTTGTTGCCAGAAACCGGAATCTTTCCATTCCGGTAGCAAGCGATTGTTTTTTTTCATAAATTTGTTGTGTTAAAACGATTTATAATTGTTTATACAAGTGGCAACCGGTTCTTGTGCAAGAAGAGCCGGTTGTTTATTTTATTTCTTACTGACCGTAATTTTTTTGCCCTGTACATCGAAGCGAAGCTCGTCCATCAATTCAAAGGTGTGCAAGACCTCCTCGATGGTGGCATGCCGGGCTATCTTACCGGTGTAAAGGATGTTGCTCAATGTTGGGTCGGTATAATGCACTTCGAACAAATACCATCTGCCGAGGGTTTTCATTACCTGGCCGAGGGGTTGTTTGTGGAAAGCAAACACTCCGTCTTTCCACAAAGTATAATAGCTTGCCTCTACTTTTTGCTGGGTGAGAGTTTGCCGGATGTTGTCATAGCTGCCTTGTTCCCCAGGTGTTAAAATCAATTCTTTACCGATATCGGTCTGTTTCATGGCTACTGCGCCCTGTACTAATGTGACCACTTCGCGCGCTTCTTCCGGGTAGGCCATTACGTTAAAAGAAGTTCCCAGTACTTTTACCGCTGTATGTTTCAGGTATACCCGAAAAGGAGAGGTAGTGTCGCGGGCCACATCGAAATAGGCTTCACCGCTGAGGTATATCCGCCGATCCTGGCAAGGAATAAAATATTCGGGAAAACGCACCCGCCTTCCGTCCTTCAGTAAAAC
>CAJKZL010000162.1 GCA_905204385.1 uncultured Odoribacter sp.
CTCTCATTGTATTTTGAATCGGCCAGACCTCTTTTTTTGTTTGTGTTCGCAATGACAAGCTTATATCCCTGCATGGCCAGCGGTACATAATCGTATTTCAACGTAGCACAATCCAGGGCTATTGCATTATTTTCCTTGCCCATGCCTACGGCGAACTGATCCATGATGCCGCAATTTACGCCGACGTAAACGTTTTCAGCTTTTTGAGAAATCTTTACCAATTCGACCATGTCCAGCCCGGCACCTGTCATTTCGTTCAACATCACCGCTGTGACGACCTCGATGGAAGCGGAAGAGGACAAACCGGCTCCATTCGGAATATTTCCGTAATATAAAAGATCATATCCCCAAACGTCATATCCCCGGTCGGCAAATTCTTTCATCACGCCCAAGGGATATTTGATCCATTCGGCAGGTTTATGCTCGAAAGCGTTTTTGTCTACTGTAGCACTGAAATCCATATTGATGCTGTCAAAACAGGTCTTTTCATCTTCTCTCCTGGCCATTAGAAGATAGGTGCCGAAACTGAGAGCACAGGGAAAGACCAGTCCACCATTATAATCCGTGTGCTCACCGATCAGGTTCACACGTCCGGGGGCAAAGAAAGCATGTTCAGCTTTCTTACCATAAATTTCTTCAAATTTATGCTCCAAATCTTGTGTATTCATATTATATTGTTAGATATGTTACTTGGTACATGACTCTTAGATCAGGCAAAAATATAATAATTTTTTAAGTAGCGCAACATATCTTTAAATAATGCGCAACATAAATGGGGACGATTCTTTACGAATAACTGTTTTTTTGGAGAGAAATTCATATATTTGCGACATTTATTAACTTTTGTCGTTTTTTAATTGAAGAACAAAAGAAAAAGCGTGCAAAAATGAATGATTTAAAACTTTAATGCGCATGAATCCTGAAGTGTATATTCTGAAAAATGAAAGTCTTGAGGTACATATTTCTACACTGGGAGCGACAATTTGCCGTATCGTGACCTTAAATCGCGAAGGAAAGCCGGTTGACGTAGTATTGGGAATGGAAAAGACGGAGGATTACCGGTCGTCCGCATATATTGCTTCCGGAGCTTATTTGGGAGCAGGAATCGGAAGATATGCAAACCGTATTGCTAACGGACAGTTTACGGTGGGCGGGAAAGTTTATCATTTGGCAGTGAACAACGGTCCCAATCATTTGCATGGGGGGATTTGTGGTTTCGATAAGAAAAATTGGGAAGTAAAGGAATATTCCGCAGAGAGTCTCAGGTTACGTTATGTCAGTCCCGACGGTGAAGAAAATTATCCGGGAACGCTGACCGTAGATATCACTTTCGAAGTGAGTGGGAAAGAATTGAGAATACATTATCAGGCAAGTACGGATAAACCTTGTTTTGTAAATTTGACCCATCATCCCTATTTTAATTTGAATCCCGAGGGCGCAGATATACGAGATCATTGTCTGAAATTATATACGCGCCAATATCTTCGTACGGAGGATTTGATCCCTGACGGTAATTCGGTGGAGATGTCCGGGGATTATGATTTCACCGCTTCCCGTCCGTTGAAAGGAGTGATCGAGCATTGTGGCGGTTTGGACGATTGTTTTGTTTTTCCTGACGATGGGAAGATCAGACGGCAGGCGGAATTGTATTGTGAGGAATCCGGTATTCGCATGTATGTTTGTTCCGACTATCCCGGATTGCAGGTTTATACGGGGCGCTACCTGAATGTGAACGGTGCAAAAGGTGGCAAACATTACGGGGCTTATGCCGGAGTAGCTTTAGAAGCTCAATTCTGGCCCGATTCTCCGAATCATCCGGATTTCCCCTCTACGCTATTGTGTCCAGGGGAAAGGTACAAGAGATCGACCGTTTTCGGTTTTGAATAAAATTTCCTGAAAGGGAGGTAACGTTTTGCCCGGAATTTAAAATTTTAAATCAATCTATATGAAGTTGCTGCAGGCAGTCGATACCGAAAGTGTAGACCAGATGGTCCGGCATTTGTGGTGTTGCTCTGTCAAAAGCTGTAAAAATCACAATTATTATGGGAAAATATGAATTAAACAAAAACCTTGCTCAAATGTTGAAGGGTGGGGTGATCATGGATGTCACCAATGCTGAACAGGCAAAAATTGCAGAAGCTGCCGGTGCATGTGCTGTTATGGCGTTAGAGAGAGTGCCCGCTGATATCCGTCGGGATGGTGGAGTGGCTCGTATGTCTGACCCTCAAATGATCAAGGCCATACAAAAAGCGGTTTCTATTCCGGTTATGGCGAAAGTGAGAATCGGCCATTTCGTTGAAGCCCAGATATTGGAAGCCATCGGCATCGATTTTATCGATGAAAGTGAAGTGCTTACTCCTGCCGATGAATTATATCATGTGGATAAAACTGCTTTCAAGGTGCCTTTTGTTTGTGGTGCCCGTAATCTGGGAGAGGCATTGCGCCGGATCGGGGAAGGAGCAGCTATGATCAGAACGAAGGGAGAAGCCGGCACCGGAAACGTGGTGGAGGCGGTTACCCATATGCGTCAGATCAATGACGATATGCGCCGGGTTAAAAATGCCGGTACGGAAGAATTGATGAGCCTGGCAAAAGAATTCTGTGCTCCATTCGAACTGGTAAAATATGTTCATGAAAATGGTAAACTGCCGGTGGTTAACTTTGCAGCAGGGGGCATCGCTACTCCGGCCGATGCTGCATTAATGATGCAGCTCGGATCCGAAGGTGTGTTTGTCGGTTCGGGTATCTTCAAATCTGGCGATCCTGAAAAACGGGCTAAGGCAATCGTTCAGGCGGTGACTTATTATAATGATCCGGTGAAATTGGCTGAATTATCGGAAAATCTGGGCGAACCGATGTCCGGCTTGGAAATCAAAACCCTTGAAAGCAAATACGCTGAGAGAGGTTGGTAAATTGCGCCAAAGAAACAACTTGAGTGTTTTTCATTAAAATTGACGGAAATGTCGATCCGGTCGATCGTCGAAAGATTTCGACCGGCCGGCATTTCTGATTTGTTTACCGTAATATATGAAAATAGGAGTTTTGGGTTTTCAAGGAGCTGTGATAGAACATCAGCGCCATATAGAAAAAATAGGTGAGGAAGCTGTTGTCGTGCGGTATCCTGAACAGCTGAATGAATTGGATGGCATTATTTTGCCGGGAGGGGAAAGCACCACTATCGGTAAACTGCTTAACCGGACGGGCATGATGGAACCTTTGAGGGAAAAAATACAAAAAGGACTACCCGCGTGGGGTACTTGTGCCGGAATGATTTTATTGGCCAGGGAATTGGACAACGATCCGGTAAAGCATCTTGCTGTGATGAATATAGCGGTGAGACGTAATGCCTACGGAACACAGATAGACAGCTTCGATACGATAGCCGACATTCCCGAAGTGAGTGAAGATGCCGTTCCGTTGGTCTTTATCAGGGCGCCCTATATTACACGGGTAGGGGAAGGGGTGAAAACCCTGTGCAAATTGAAGGGACATATCGTAGCGGCACAGGAGAATAACATGCTCGTAACTTCTTTTCATCCTGAACTGACCGATGATTCTGCTTTTCATCGGTATTTTTCCCGTATGTGTCGGCAATAACAGTCTGACGGTGAGAAATGCGGATAAGGTGAAATTTTCACTTTATGCACATTTCTCCTTTTTATTCACAATTTTGTATCAATTCTTCGGCGGTGAGGGTGGCGGTCCCGATTTTCTTCACCACGATACCGGCTGCAATGTTCGCAATTTTCATCGCTTCGGAAATAGAGAGACCTATGGATAGGCATATGCTTAGCGTAGCCACGACGGTATCTCCTGCCCCGCTGACATCGAAGACTTCTTCCGAATGAGTAGGAATATGGATAGGGGCCACGTTGCCGATCAGGCTCATGCCCTTATCGCTTCGGGTAACGAGCAGGGAAGTCAATTGATTGGCTTCAAGTACTTCCTGAGCGGCTTTCTCGATGGCCCGGTCGGTGTTCGGGACGGTATGGCCTGCTATTTCGCTTAATTCTTTTACGTTGGGAGTAACGATATCGGCACCGGAATATTTTTTCCAGTTCCTTCCTTTAGGATCCACAATGACAATCTTCCCTGCCTGGCGGGCAGCCCGGATCAGGTAACCGCAAAAGTCGGCAGTGATCATCCCCTTGCCATAATCGGAGATGACCAGAATGTCATAATCGGAGAGGTTGGCGAGAATGGCCTCTTTCAGGAGTTTTTTCTCCGGTTCGTGGATTTCGGACTTGTCTTCGTAATCTACCCGGACGATTTGTTGCTTGCCTCCTATGATCCTGGCTTTCGTGATGGTCGGTGAAGCGGATTTTACAAAAAAAGTACGGATATTCTTTTGGCGGGTGATGCGTTCGACCTCTTTACCGAACAAATCGTGTCCGATCATACCGCATAGCAAAGTATTACCTCCTAAAGTGGTGATATTATTGGCTACGTTGGCAGCTCCTCCCAGCCGGGATTCCTCTTTGCGTATATTCACGATAGGCACGGGAGCTTCCGGAGAAATGCGTTCGACGCTGCCGAAGTAGTATTTATCCAGCATCACATCTCCGATGATCAATATCCTGCTCTGTGAAAAATCTAAACTATCCTGCTTCATGCTAGGGTTTCCAATAGTTTTATTCCTGGCTTCCGAATTCCATTAAATAAGCTTTGATGAAATCATCGATTTTTCCATCCATGACTCCGCCTACGTCCGACGTCTGAAAATTGGTCCGATGGTCTTTTACCCGTCGGTCATCAAAAACATAACTGCGGATTTGTGATCCCCACTCGATTTTTTTCTTTCCAGCCTCTACCTTCGCTCTTTCGGCCATCCGGTGCTGGAGTTCTTTATCGTAAAGAATAGAGCGCAACTGTCGTAGGGCATTCTCCTTATTTTTTGGCTGGTCACGGGTTTCCGTGTTCTCGATCAGAATTTCTTCTTCCTCGCCGGTATAAGGATCTTTGTACTGATAACGCAGCCGTACTCCCGAATCTACATTATTTTCCTCCCGAACGGAAGGTATCCCAACAGATGGCTGCCTGTGCAATTTCAATTTCAATGGTATCGTCCACCAGAGGAGTGACGAACACCGAAGCAAAAGAAGTCATGCGTTTTCCCTGGGCATTAAAAGGCGATACCCGTACCAGGCGATGGACACCGTTTTCTCCCTTCAAATAACCGTAAGCAAAATCTCCTTCGATTAGCAAAGTGCCCGTTTTGATGCCCGCTTCGTCCCCATCCAGCAGGTTACTGACAGAACATTTGTATTTATTGTTTTCTGCCCAGCGGATATACATACGCATCAGCATGGAAGCCCAGTCCTGGCTCTCGGTGCCTCCCGCTCCCGAGTTGATTTTCAGGACACAACTCATCTCATCGGCTTCTCCCTGCAGCATATTTTTCAGTTCCAGGTTTTCAACCAGCCTCAGCGTTTCGGCATAGTGGGCATCTACTTCCTCTTCCGTCGCTTCTCCTTCCTTTGCGAAATCAAACAACACATTCAGGTCGTCTATGGAGCGGCATACCTCTTCACAGCCTTCGATCCATCCCTTCACTTCCCGTACTTGCTTCATCACCTTTTCGGCATTTTTGGCATCGCTCCAAAAATCCGGAGCCTGGGTCCGCATTTCTATTTCTTCGAGTTCGATTTTCTTCCGGTCGATGTCAAAGATACCTCCTCAGAGCGCCACCGCGTTCTTCAACCGATTTCAGTTGATCTATCGTTATCATATTCAGTTTTTTAAGCTATTACAGGGCGTAAATCGGCTTTTGGATTTACGCCTGTAATATTTTTGTAATTTTATTCTAATTCTATCGTTTTAGCTGTATCCGACATATGAGGCTCCGTTTTTTGAGGGCGGATCAGCGTAGGATTGTAAATACTTTCAACCTTATTTTTAATCTCCATGGCTAAATCTCTTTGTCCTCCCTGCATAGCGTAGTCCAGCAACATTTGGATGACATTGAAGCTCATTCTTTCTTCCTGTCGGATGAAGGGTGTATTGGCAAATTTCGGAGACAGAGAATGAATATACTTCAACATTTGATAATTGTCGGTCGCTAATTGGTCGAGCAAGTGGTTTGCCTTGTCCGTTGCTCCTAGGGCATAATACAAAGGAATATAGTCCAGCATGCTATTGTCGACTGCAATCTGGGACAGCGGCAATTCTTCCAAAGATTTGTCGAGAACGGCTATCGCCTGATCTTCCTTGCCCTCTTCGTATAACTGACTGGCCAGGCGCAGGAAGGTATTCCGGTATTTCATCACTCCGATGGTATTGTCATGGAAGAAGTCCATGTTTACTTTCGGATCTTTGATATTTCCCCATTCGAATTTGTTCATGATATTATCATACAAGATATCGGAATCGATCCTTCCGATATTGTATAATAAAGAGTCTCTGGTTTCAATCGGCACTAACCGGTAGGCGGCTCCTTCCAGTTGGAAATATTTTTCGAAGCCCATATAAGAATCCGTTCCCATTCCGATGCCGAAGTAAATGGGACGATCCCAATTGCTGGTACTGATAATGTCGAGCACCATCAATTGCGATTTATTGAGCGAATTACCTTTCAGGGTGATGTCGAGTTCCTTGACAATCTCACCGGCATTTTCAGGTTTAACGGTTCCGTTAGCGATCACTTTGGCAGAATCTACCGGCATAAACAAGTTACGCGACGGTATATAATCCAAGGGTTCCGAATAACCTGTCAGTTTGGTTTGGGGCAGATCGCTGGCGACAAACTCCATGGCGTCCTTTAAGCGTGCTTTCTGGTAG